>NZ_CP003425.1:0-67208 GCF_000747565.1 Serratia sp. SCBI
CTGCGCCAGCATCTGGAATACCTCTGGCGTTCCTGCAGCGGCAACCTGGCCGCTCAATCCGACCTGTTCCGACTCACCTACGCCTCCGAAACCCTGAAAGACCAGGGCTGGGACAATTATGTGCTGGACGCGAAAGAGTGGAAGTCCGGCGTCGTGCCGACACCGTCACAGCATAACGGGTTCTACGTCGAAAAAACGGCGCTGAATGCCGCTTTTGCCCAGGACGGTCGCCATCTGCACTCCGTCACGTTTCGGGTGGTCGGTGACGCCGACCGGTTTATGCATGTGATGGCCGAGTACGGACTGTGTACGCGCCGGCAGGGCAGCACGTCAGCCTGCCACACCATCGCGCTTGAACCGGCGTAACACCACGACCGACACGGTTCACATATTCCGCCAACGGCGCCGCGCCACTCACAACCAGGACGTTATCCACAAATTTGGGGGATAACCTGTGCGCATCGCCGGTAAAAATATTCACATCAAAATGAGGGGCTTGTGCCCGTCGCGCGGTTGACCTCGCCATCATCCCTTGTCTTTCCTCGTCGGTTTTATATTATACTGGTTATACATACAGTGTGGTTATAATAACACGTTTCGTTTCCGACCAGAGGAGAACATAAAATGAGCAACGCATCACGCACTCGCACACCGCAGGACACGGCCGGCACGCAGGAAAGTCGCGCCAAAGCGCTGCAAAGTGCCATCACCGCCATCGAGAAAGCGTTCGGCAAGGGCGCCATCATGCGCCTGGGCGACAACCATGGCATGGCTGTCGAGCGTATCCCGACCGGCTCGCTCGGCCTCGACATCGCACTCGGCGGCGGCCTGCCGGTCGGCCGCATCACCGAAATCTACGGCCCCGAGTCGTCCGGCAAGACCACCGTCGCCCTGTCGGTGATTGCCTGCGCCCAGCGCGCCGGGCTGCAGTGCGCCTTTATCGATGCCGAGCACGCGCTCGATCCGCGTTACGCGCAGCAGCTGGGCGTCGATATCGGTGAACTCCTCATCTCCCAGCCCGACACCGGTGAGCAGGCGCTGGAAATCTGTGACGCCCTGGTACGCTCCGGCGCCGTCGGCGTGGTGGTAGTCGATTCCGTCGCCGCCCTGGTGCCGAAAAACGAACTGGAAGGGGAGATAGGCGACGCCCAGATGGGGCTGCAGGCCCGCATGATGAGCCAGGCGATGCGCAAGCTGAAGGGCAGCATCAACACCACCCGCACGGTAGTGATCTTCATCAACCAGCTGCGCATGAAGATCGGCGTGATGTTCGGCAACCCCGAAACCACCGCCGGCGGCAACGCCCTCAAGTTCTATGCCTCGGTGCGTCTCGACGTGCGCGGCGCCGGCAACGTCAAGGAAGGGGAGACCATCATCGGGCGGGATACCAAGGTGAAAGTGGTCAAGAACAAGGTCTCACCGCCATTCCGCCAGGCGCAGTTCCGGCTGCTGTTCGGCGCCGGCATCTTCCGCGAGGGCGAAGTGCTGGATCTGGCCGTCGACGCCAAATATATCCTCAAGACCGGCGCCTGGTATGAGTATCAGGGGGAGAAAATCGGGCAGGGGCGCGAGAAGGCCGCCGGCTGGCTGCGCGACCGTCCCGACGTGGTGGCCACATTGACCGCGCAGCTGCGCACGCACTACCTGCAGGCGGCGCAGCCGGCCGCGGCTTCAGCCGACGCGGACACGCCCCCGGATGACGATGCCTGGCAGAGCGCGCCGGAGGCCGTGTGATGCCGGTTCGCCTCTATGACGCCGGCGTGCCCTGCGGGTTTCCGTCGCCGGCGCAGGACTACCTCGAGCAGCGCCTGTCGCTGGACGACATCTGCATCCGTCACCCGGAGAGCACCTACCTGGTACGCGCCGAGGGGCAATCGATGCAGGACGCCGGTATCCTCGACGGTGACCTGCTGGTCGTGGAGTGTTTCTACCGGGCGCAGCACGGCGACATCGTCATCGCCACCGTCGACGGCGAGTTCACCTGCAAGCGCCTGCAGCTGCTGCCCCGGCCGATGCTGTTGCCGGCCAATCAGGCCTTTGCGCCCATCCCCCTCGGTGACGACATCGAAACCGTGATCTTCGGCGTGGTGCGCCACGCCATTCACACGCTGTAACCCGGACCTGGTTATCACTCCCAGTCCATTCCGCAAAACCCGGAGAACCCCGCCATGTTTGCCCTGGTTGACGTCAACAGCTTCTACGCCTCCTGCGAAACCGTCTTTCGCCCCGATCTGCGCGGCCGGCCGGTGGTGGTGCTGTCCAATAATGACGGCTGCGTCGTCGCGCGCAGCCGCGAAGCGAAAGCCTGCGGCATCAAGATGGGGGAGCCCTGGTTCAAGGTCAAAGCGCAAGCTGAACAGCTAGGATGCATAGCATTTTCAAGTAATTATGCGTTATACGCCGACATGTCGCATCGGGTAATGGCCATCCTTGGCCAGCTGACGCCGCGACTGGAGATCTACTCCATCGATGAGGCCTTCTGCGATCTGGCCGGTATCCCGGCCGCGCAGCTGGAGTCGCTCGGTCGCCGCCTGCGTGAAGAGGTGCGACGCCGCACCCACCTGACGGTCGGCGTCGGTATCGCGCCGACCAAGACGCTGGCCAAACTGGCCAACTATGCCGCCAAGACCTGGCACAAGACCGGCGGCGTGGTCGACCTGAGTGCGTCGGCGCGTCAGCGCCGCCTGATGGAGCACGTGCCGGTAGAGGAGGTGTGGGGCGTTGGCCGGCGGATTGCCCGCCGGCTGGCAACGATGGACATAACCACTGCGCTGCAGCTGGCCGACATGCCGGCGGCCGCTGCGCGCCGTCAGTTCTCGGTGGTGCTCGAGCGCACGGTGCGCGAGCTGAACGGCATCGCCTGTCTGGGCCTGGAGGAATTTGCGGCGCCGAAGGAGCAAATCGTCTGCTCCCGCTCGTTCGGCGACAAGCCCACCGAGCTGGATAGCGTCAGTCAGGCAGTCTGCGCACATGCCGAGCGCGCGGCACAAAAGCTGCGTGTCGAGCGGCAGTTCTGCCGGCACATCTCGGTGTTCGTGGCCACCAGTCCGTTCGCCGCCGGCGAGACCTATTACGGCAATCAGGCCACCACCCGACTGGCGACGCCCACCCAGGACAGTCGTGACATCATTCAGGCTGCTCGGCGGGCGCTCGAACGGATCTTCATCGCCGGCCACCGCTATCACCGCTGCGGCGTGATGCTGGGCGATTTTACCAGCGAACGCGTGGCGCAGTTCGGCCTGTTTGACGACGCGCCGCCGCGCAAAAACAGCGATCGGCTGATGCAGTTGCTCGACCGCCTCAATCAGGACGGCCGGGCGCCGGTGTGGTTTGCCGGACAGGGTATTCCCGATCGCGCCGACGGCTGGAAGATGAAACGGCAGCGGCTATCGCCGGCCTGGACGACGCGATTGCAGGATGTCCCGGTCGTGCATCTAAAGTAAATGGTCCCTGACGCATAGGGATACTCATGATAATTATATTAAAACTGATCCAAACATATGCTTGCTCTAAGCACAGTACACGCATATTCTATTAATAGAATGATGTCTGTTTTAGAGATTTTTCAATCCAATAAAATAAATTCCCAAAGTAATAGCCTTCACTCCAACTAAAAGGATTTAGCATGTTTTTCAAAAAGAAATTAACAGATAAATCAGCAACCAAGATCATAAAAGAGTTAATTGTTTATAACCCGAGAATAGAAGAAATGGCAAACCTATTTTGGTTTTCCGAACATTTAAATTTAAACGGATTTATTGCATTAAACATTTCTCTAATGAGAATGACTTCTGGGATTATTCATGGTGAAGCGGGTAATGACATAATCATCTCAGGAATAAAGGAAAACTTACTAAAAGGTTCATTTTCAGAAGATCAAAAACGAGAGCTAGATAAGCTACTGGGAACTATAGATAAAAATATAGCAGCATTCACCCCAATAAGCATACTTAGCTTGAGCGAGATAGATTTTGACACTTTGCTCCGCCCAATGGTATCTGGTTTCTTTATAAGAACAACGCCACTCCCTTCTAAAGTTTCAATAAGTGACATCAAATTAACTCAAATATTATTCGCTGAAAGAGTAAATGATGCTATTGAATATTATAAAAAAAGACTAGCCAAATACAAAGTTTAGTTTAAGTAAACCTTCATTCCAGTATCAGACTGCGGTTGATATGATCACAGTCTGGCATCATGATCCCCATACTTTGAGAAACCATTTATTACATAACAAAGTCTTGTTGGCTATAGCAAACCTATAGCCATTCTTTAATCAACTAACGAAATAAATATACGTTCACTGTCACATATGCTTATTATCTTTTTGGTCTTATCTTTATTCCATCTACACCGTCCAGAAAATATAATTGCAGCTCCCTCGAGAGATTCAGCATCAGAGATATTGAACTTGTCAATAATGGTTTTCCGCAGATTACCTAGCGGAATGCCTACATCCTTGCATTCAGCGGGATTAAGCCATTCAATATCACTATTAGAGTTATAGAGCGTTCCCCAATAAAATCTATGAGCCTTTTTGGTCAGTGGCTCAGCATCTGGAAATTTAACAAATAAGTTCTTGGCTTTATAATTAAAGCCATCGATGGGGATAATGGTATCCGACGTCGCTAACCCCGTCCCTCTGATTAAACTGTGCAGTATTTTTTCAAGTGTGACTTTGGGTACTCGTGTTTGCTCAGATTTTATGGCGTAAACTTTATTATTACCCGTCCTTGTTATATCCGACGCCACTCGGATGCCAGTCGGTTCACTGCTTACGGAAGAAGGGGAGGCAGTAACGAAACTGATTTCAATCTTGTCTGTCTCGGTCATAATCTGCTCCACCTCAGTCGCATTCCTGGCCTCCCTTTGTCGTTGAGATGAAGCTGTAGTTTCCCGGCAAGTACAGTATCGGGAACCAAAACAGGCCTTTTTTCCGTCAACACTTTTCTTTCTGTAGTACGCCTGCTTACGGCAATCAGGGCACACCAGTGAATAACGTAACAGTTCTATCGTGTTGTCGGGTAATTTTTGAAAATCTAGAATAGAATAAGGTTTGTCACTGCCACCAAACGTACAAATAATATCAAACATACCAAAATACTCCTCCTGTTAAAGTAATATTTCCGTTGAAAAAATATTACTGCCTAATATCCCAGCCAGGGCATTCACTGGTTTTTTCGCCTCAGCGCATGGCCCAGGAATAATGTGTTTCCGCATAGCGATGCAACCGGTAAAAATTTTGCTCGTCACCGCCGATAAAAATACCGTTTTCCATGATCCCCTCCGCTACCCGCTGAGTGTACTGATGTGCCGCTTCATCAATCTCCGCCCGGCTTCCCCATGCTCCCTGCTGTTTACGCCAGTTCAACCGCACAGCTTTTAGCTGACGGCACATCTGCTGGCAAATAAAGTAACAGGCCACCGCATTGCGTGCATCGCCGACGAAGACCACGTCGCTGTCGGGCCGCATCATTTCATTCCACAGATAGACATCAAAGCAGCCCAGCATCATGGCCACTCGTTTTGCCACGAAACCACCGTACCAGTAATACGCGGTACGGGGTATATTCAGACGTCGGCTCTCGGCAATGTTGCCTGTATGAAATGACAGCAGGTCAGACTCCGTGAGTTCATGGACCAGTCCCTCCAGCACCCTGTGCCAGGCAAGTGTTTCACTGTGTTCCGACAGCGCTGCAAAATGGCGGTTGACGATGCCGGCGATCTGCTGTTCCGGAACAGCAATACCAATGGCCACGGCAGGAGACAACTTATGGCACAGCTCTTCGCGCTCGACCAGGGCATTAAGCATGGCATCTGTCGTCACGTTTTGTGTAGTGGCCAGCAACGTCACGCGCTCACGCAGATCGTCAGAGAGAAACACGCCAGCACCGGCAGCGATGGCCGACGGCACTCTGACGCGGCGTGATACAGGCTTGTAGATTTCTCCTGTCTCCGGTCTGATTTTCAGACCGGCTTTCAGCCAGCGGCTGAGCTCCTGGGGCAAAATATCCGGGTTCTCCTTCAGGAAACGTGCCCGGTTCCCCCGTGCTGTTCCGTACACCACATCAATATAGTCGCTCAATAGCATGGGATATCCACAGAAGTGTTTATAAACACTATTGCTTATATCATGTGCAGCCCAGGGTAGCGAACAGTTCACACAGCCGATCTTTCGAATGCCGCAGAGCGGCATGCAGGCGCCAGCTGTCGCTAAATATTGCACTTTTATCAAATGGCGCCGGTGACGCGGCGCAGCCGCCCAGGCTTTATAGGTATCGCCTATCCTATCCCTCGCCCTGCAAGACCAGCTCTGCTAAATGCGACGCATATCTTTGTGTGCGCCATCGGAGTGGTCACAGCAAGGCGTAGCCGCAGATGTGGCGTATCTCCGCGTTAGCGGGCCGTAGGGCCGCTTACGGGCGTGTAAGAAGAACGTTCAGCAACACTTCTGACAGCGATTTAAATGCTAGTTACAACATCCATCACTAAAAGCGACACAGTTCCCCGGCCTTTGGCCGGGGGCGGGGCCGCTTTTCAGCGGTGGTGAGGGGGTTGTGGGGTAAGTTTGGCGAATTTCATTGGTTGGGAAATTTCGGCGGTTCCGGCCTGGGTGCAGGGTTTTTTGCCTGCAGTCGTGACTGCAGGTGCTACTTCAGGTTTTTGCTAATAGAGGTTGTGAGTTGAGTAAGGCTCTGTTTTTTGCCCGAACGAAGTGAGGGAGGTACTCAACAGCAACGGCGTAAGCCGGTGCGCTGAGTGACCCCCTTTATTTAAAGGGCTTAGTTTGTTCAGAAACAACCTTCGAAATTAAGCATCTCTCCGAGTGATATTTCGAAGTTAATACTGCCTACGAAGTTAATCTCGAAGTTAAGGGTTTATTCGTTGCCGATCGATGTCAGCAATGACCCGGATCGACGTCGGCGGCCGTAAAAATCACGCCGGCATCAGCCGAAACAAGTCGGCCGAATGGCCAACCTGGCATCAGCGGCGAGAAGCAAGCAGCACAAAACCCCCGCGGATCAGGCAGGGTAAAAATTCTGTATGTGGGAGGAAGTTAGGCGGGGATAGCGCCGGCGCGCTCCAGCAGCAGTCGGTAGAACGCCTCCGGATCGCTGTTCAACAGTCCGGGCTGTTCATGCTTGAGCGTATTCTCCAGTTGCATCGCCTTCAGCGGCGAGCTGGCCATCGTCCACTGCACCCAGGCCTGATAAAAGCCGTTCTGCTTCTGGCGCCGGGCGGTGGCCAGCTTTTTGATGCCGGCAGCGGTGTCATCCAGCAGCGTATCCAGCCGCTGCTCGCTCTGCTGCCGCCTGGCCAGTTCGTTGCCAATCACCTGCTCCGCGTTGCGTTTGAGGTTTTGCAGATCGGGACTCACCACCCACCGCCTGATCTTTTTCAGCCGGTTTTTCAGCGAGTGCTTGCGCTCAATGTCGATCCCCAGATGCGCAATGCGCACCAGGTGGCGTTCGTATTTTTGCCTGAGCGTTTCGGTCAGGCCGTTTTTAATCGCCCACAGCCGGTACTGGCTCAGCCACTGGCGAATTTCGTCCACCTGGATGCCGCGGCTGGTGAAGAAGTTCTCCGTCAGCCAGATGCGCAGCGGCTTGTTCTGACCGGTGTCTGTATCCTGCCCACGCGACACGATGAGGTAGTCCAGCTGCTCGAGCACCGACAGCGCATGCAACGCCACGTCATACGCCTTGCGGCCGCTTTCGTAGACGTGCAGTACGCCCATGGCCTTGGCCACGTCCTCGAACGGCAGCATAATCTCAAACGGATAGTCGCTGTCAGGGTTGTAGTCACAGTTGGCGCCCAGCACGAGGGAAAGCACCGTCAGTGCCTCACGGCTCTCCGACCGCGCGGCAATGCGCATCGGTTTGGGACGGTAGTCAGGGTTATTGCGCTGGGTATAGGGGATATAGCCCTGCCGGCGCAGGCCAATCAGATCATCATTACGCCGCCAGTCGTGGCTGCTCATGCGCGCCACCACCTTGCTCGCCATGCCTTTCGGCACCCGGCAGCACAGGTTTGGGGTGTAACGACGATGAATTTTTTGTTGCCCGCGCCGCAGCGCATTATTGGCACCACGGCGTGAAATGGTTGATTTTACAGGATTTACCTGTGCGGCATGTTGACTATGCACGTTCCCCTGCACTTAGGGTCGGCAGGGGGGATTGACGTAGAATACGCATACAGTATACTTCCTTACAGGCGCCAGGCCTGCTTTTGACCCCCGAATTTACGTCCTACCGACCAAAGTTGAGCGTAATTCGGGGGTTTTTGCGTCTGGAGCTCCGCTCCAACCTGCCCACCTTCTGGCGTGGACAACCATCGAATGCAAAATTTTTCCCACTCTACCAAAAGCCATCATATCGGTAAAGCGGACAACGCGCCCCGCGGCCGTGGCGATCGTCACCTGGTCAAGTAACGAGGCCTGGGCAAAGTGCGAAGCGGTTAGTAACATCAGCGGCGACTCAGTGTAAAAACACGCCGGCCAGCCCCAGCGCCAGCAGGTGCGCCACGTAGGTCTGCAGGAAAAACCCCCGCGGCAACAGGCGCCGTTGATTGAACGCCGTCGCCAGCGGCAGCGTCCCCAGGAGGAGCAGTGCCGGCAACAATAACCCGGCCAGCATCATCGTGCCGCCCAGCTCGGCATTGAGCATCAGCACCAAGAGCGGCCAGGCCACGATCGCCAGCCCGCGCACCGGCCAGACGGCCGTCACGTACCCCGGCAGGGAAACGCACAGCCCATAACTGGCCAACAGCAACAGAACGCCGGCAGTACCGTAACTGCCGTCTGTGGCGCCATACGCCCACCACAGCGCCAGCAAAACGCCGCCGGCCAATACCGGGTTAGGTGCGCCCTTGCGCATCGGCAACGACGCCACGGCCAGCGCCTGTGTCACGGCAGCGAACAGGAACAAAATATTCGGATCGGTGAACGCCAGCCCGTCATGACGCATTACCAGCCAATAGCCCGGCTGCGCAACCACCGCCCATACCCACAACCGGGTCGCCTGCGCCTGCCGGACAGGCCGCGACGCCAGGTTGTACCCCCACAGCAGCGCAAACAGCGGAAACGCCCCCCGTCCCAGCAGCAACAGCACCGGCTCATGTAGCCCCAGCGCCCGGTTGGCGTGGTCGAACACCATCAGCACCAGCGCCAAGAATTTCAGTACGTCCTGCTGCAGCGGGGTGAAGCGCACCACCTCGCGCACCTGCTGCAGTTTTCCGCTGTGCGGATCAAACATCGCCATCCGATTTCCTTTCTTAGTAAGTCGACTGCCAGTCCTGGCCCTGCGCCCAGCGGGATTGCCAGTGCGCCAGGTATTGTTTGGCCACCTCCGGCATGTCGCGCAGCACCACCACATTTTCTGAGTTGGCGCGATGTGCCGAACGGCTGAAATTAAAGCTTCCCGCTTCGGTCGTCACGCCGTCTACGACGATCACCTTGTCGTGCAAAATCTTATAGCTGTTGACCGTCCTGACGTTCACGCCAGCGTTGGCCAGCAGGTTCAGTGCCGCCCGGCCGGCGCCGTTCTGGTTGGCCTTCGCATCGACCACCACCCAGACAGCTACCCCGCGCCGGTGTGCTGCAATCAGCGCCCGCGCCACCTCCGGCGAGGTAAAGGAATACCCCATCAGGCGGATGTCGCGCTGCGCCTCACCGATAACATTCAGCACCAGCGGCTGCGCGGTCCCTTCCGGCGAAAACCCCACCTGTATCGCCGGTGCCGCCAACAGGGGCAACGCCGGCAGCCAGCCGCTGAGCACCAGGGCGGCAACGCCCAACACGCGGGCGGGGAGTCGCGGGGCCTTATTCATGCTCGTCCGCCCTGTACAGCCGCGCCTGCAGGTGTTTCATGCCCATGAAGACCAGCAGCGGCAACGGGACGAGCGCATTGCGCCAATACAGCGGCAGGTCGCTAAGCACGTCCCACTGCACATATCCCCAGAGCATCACGGCCCCGGACAGCAAGACTGCTGCGGTTAACAAGATGCCCTGCGTCGTTGATACGTTTTGGGTTGTATTCATCCGTTTTTCCTTTAGGTAATGCCGTGCGAGGCAGGGGCTCGTCACCTGTCTCGCGCGGCGTTGGACAAGCGCAGCGCGTCAGTCGCCGCCCAGGGTTTTCTCTTTGTTCAGTTCCCGCTCAGGATGGGTATCGCGCACCAGATTCTGTTCGTCCTGCTGCAGCCGGCTGCGTGTCGATACCGGCTCGCGCGCCACCTGGCGGACAGCGGCATCGACCCGCAGTGCTGCATCCTGACCCATCACCTCCCGCATGACCGCCTCCGGCAGACGCGCTTTCACGTCCTCGGCGCGCAGTTCGCCGCGCGCGAACAACGCCCGCAGCTGCTTGTCGTTAAGCCCGGCCAGTTGCTGCGGGTCAGAGGCGTTAGGTTCACGGCCCAGTTTGTCGGCCTGCGCCTGCAGTTCACGCTGCAGGCGTTCTTCCGGGCTCTCCGGCAATGTGATGGCACTGTCGGACGCGCCGCTCTCCCGCGCTGTGGCCTTGAGCGTCTCGTCGTTCACCCACACCCTGCCACCGGTCATCGCCTGGGGGTTGAACGGCACGTCGTCACCCTGCAGACGTACCACCACGCCACTGTCGGGATAGCGTGCCGCCAGCCGGATACCGTCCTGCATCGTCCCGGCCAGCCTGGTCTCGTTGTTGCGGCTCCCCTGCAGCGCCACGAACTGCGCGCTGTCACTGCCGAACACTCGCCCCTGCGTCGGCAGTCCCCCGACGCTTTTCCCCTGAGTGTCCGCTAGAGGCGCCAGCCAAGCGCCGGCCGGTTTGCCGTTGGCGTCATACATCGGCAGCATGGCGTGGGGCTGCGTATACTTCTTACCCGGAGACACATAATGCGCCAGCGTGTCGCCGGTAAGTTGGCTACCGCGCAGCACCGCGCGTCCCAGCGCGTTTTCGGATAACGAGCTCGCTTTGCCGTAGAGGTCGACGGCCGCTTTCTGGCTGCCCGGCGCCATCCCCAGCACTGCATCATGGGCCGTGCTGCGCGCCTTCGCCTTGCCGATAGCATTCAGCCACCCGGCTTCGTTGTCGGTGTACACCTGCACGTGCTCCTTGGCGCGCGAGAGCGCCACATAGGCCGACGCCCGGTTGACCAGCGGCTCACGCCCGCCTTCCACCCCCTCGAGCGTGATGGCAAAACGTTCGCTGGCCCCCTGGGCACCGTGGGCGGTGATGGCATAGGCCAAATCGACGTGCCGGTCTTGTTGCTGCTCGCGGGGATTGACGATACGGGTCTGTTGTCCATCAAAAAGCGTGACCATGTCACCTTTTATCGCCTCGACCGTCCAGGCGCTGTTGGCCACATGCCCGCGTTCGACGTCCGATTTACTAAAGCGCATGCGGTCACCCACGCTCACCTCGATGGTGCGCGAGTTGTACAGCGTGATGCCTTCGCGCACCGCACTGGCCGGGGAATACTGCCGGGTATTACCCTCGCTGTCCTGCAGGCTGACGGTACGGGACTGACTGTCGATGCCGGCCATGCGGTAGTAGGTGTTATCCAAGAGGACAACGGCGTCCCGGTTGCGCGCCCAGGTCTCCAGCTTGCGCAGCTCGCCGTCACGAATATTGGCGGTCTCAAGGATAGGCAAGGTGACGGACTCGCCCTTCAGCTCCCCGGCCGCCTTACGCTCGCCGTGAATGCCGGCATTGATGATGTGCCGGTCGGCATTGAGGTGGGTGATGATCAGCGTATCGCGCCGGGCCGCTTCGGTGCGTCCCAGGTAATCGCTGACAATCGCGGCATGAATGTCATCCGGCCCCTTGGCGGGATATTCAACGACCGACTGCGTCGGCACCCAGGCATCGGCTTGCCGGGGTACGTTGGCCGGCGCCACCGAGCGCACCACGTCCAATGCGCCGGGCACATCGTTATCAATCATCTTGTACACCGCAGGCTTCAGCTCGGGGGTCTGGCGCACAATCTCTTTCATGACCGCCATATCGATGGCGCTGCGCCCCTGCGCCAGCCGGAACGGCGCGCCCGGCGCAATCGCCTCCAGCTGAGCCTCGTCACCGCTCATCACCGCGCGGCCGTTGCCCTCGGCAATCAACGCGTAGGCGCGCGCCATGTCGCTGTTGCCCACCATCGAACTCTCATCCACCACAAACAGCGTGTTGCGGTAGTCCGGTTTCTCGCCGCTGGCAACCTTCAGCCCTTCATCGTGCAGGAACGATGCCAGGGTTTGGGCATCGACGCCGGCCGCCTGCATTTCCCCGACCGCGCGGTGCGTTGGCGCCAGCCCTACCACGCGGGGCTGTTCACTTTCAGGTAACTGGTTTATCCCGGCCAGGACGGCTCTGAACTGGGTGGTTTTCCCCACGCCCGAATAGCCCTGGATCGCCACAAACCGGTCGGTCGTACCGAGAATGAGGTCAACACTCTCTTTCTGCCCCTGTGTAAGCGAGCTTTGACTTGATGCCAGTTGATTTCTCGCCGATCCACTCATCAGCGCCGGCATACTGTCTTTGCCATCGGCGATCAGACGAATAATGCTTTTCTCCGCCTCGAAGCTGGCGCGCGAGACCAGCAAATCCGCCCCGACGCCGGGCGCGACATCCACTTTCAGCAGCTCCCCACGTTTGACCTGCGCTTCGATTTCCGTCTGGATGGCCTCCATCGACACGCCTTTGGCCGCAAAACCGAGACTACCGGCGAGCAGTTTGGCCTGACCAAACGCGACGCTATCCCCTTCCAGCGTCGGTATGGCCAAATGAATGGCCTGCTGCGCCGGCGTAAACAGAGATGTTTTCTGCCCGGCGATCGCGGCATCAAGCCCCTCCACCCCGGCCAGTTGTTTGACCTGCTCGCCTGCCAGACGGTACGCCGGATGCTGAGCGACTTTTTCCTGCGTTTTGCGCGCATCGAGCGCTGAATAGAGGGTGATGTGTCCGCCGCTGCGGGCGATGCCACTCAGCGTGGCGCTGTTAAGTTCGTTTTTCTTCACCGCGGCATAGACCGCTGCCGTACTGCTCACCGAGGCGCCGAGGCTTTCCACATACGCCGGCGCCACCTTGATGGCGCTGAAGACGTCGCCGCCAACCGCAAGCGCTCGGTCCGCCGGCTTCTGCGTCGCATCCGGCTCGCCGGCCACTTTTACCCGCAGCTCGCCGGCGCCGGCAACTACAACCGTCAGCGCCGTGCCGGCCTTCAGCGTATCCTTGCCCCGCCCCTCCTGGCCCAACACCCGCAGGCGTTCGCCGTCGGCAACACCCATCGTACCGGCCCGGAACAACGACCAGTCCTTGTCCACGTCTTTGACGGCAAGCCGCTGTTTTTCACCCTCGGCGTTACGCAACACCAGGTTGCGCGTTTGCGCACCGACCCGCTCGATAACGAACCGCTCGCGCTGCCGGCTCTCCGCATCCCAGCGCTCCATCACCATGCCTTCCCGGTAGGTATCGATGGCACCCCGATTTTTGCTGTCCAGCCACACCGGTGTCAGCGTGGCCACATGGGTCTCATCGCGTCCCAGCAGCCCGGTATTTTTCAGCTCGTCACGTATCATGGCCGTCAGCATCCGCTGGTCGGCCGGGCCGTTGACCTGCGCAACCGCCGGCCGGTCTTCAACCAATGCCTGCACCACGCCTTTGGCCAACTGACCGAAGCGCTGCGCCTTGTCCGGCTCGCTCACCACCGCCGCCACCGCCGCCTGACGGCCACTGAACTGATAGCGAGGTACACCGGCCTCCTTCATGACGGCAAGCGCATTGCCCGTCCCCTTGCGCTTTTCGGTATCCATCAGCACCAACTGCACGTTGTTACGCACGGCGCCATCCAGCAGCGCTACGGTCTCCTTGAGCGTCAGTTTCTCCGCCTGATCAACGACCAGCGTGCTGTTCGGCGCAAACAGCGCCTCGGTGCCGAGCGCAGCGCGCGTCACCACGCGGCTTTCATCGAGATGGACGCTTTGCTGCAGATACTGCTGTGACTGCCGATCAACGGTCAGCACGGTGGCGTCGCGGCCCTGTTCGCGCGCCAACTCCACCACTTCCGCCACGCGGGAACGGTTCACCGATGCGCCTCCAATGCCCGACAACACCGCCATCGCCGGCGCATGCTGCGCCAACTGCTGCACGGCATCGCTGTAGGCCGGGTGGCTTCCGGTGCGCGGGTCAGACTTTGGCGCACCGATCACCACCGCGCTCTCGTCAAGGTGCGTGCGGCTCAGCTGCGCCACGCTCAGCTCATCGAGCAGATGAATATCGGAGGTAAAGACGCCCTTCTCCTTGTCGAGCGGAATAAGCTGCTCGCGCTCGATGGCGCGGTCGATGCCGTCGCGCACCGCGTCCAGCATGCCCGGCTCCCCGGTGAGGTAGCTGATAGCCTTGTTGGCCACCTGGTTGTGCGTGAAGTTGACCTGCCGGTCAGAGAGCGCCGAAATGGCCTGCCCCACTGCCTGGTCGACAAGCGCGTCGCCCCCCGCTTCCAGCGGCGTCGGGGACGGCGTCACCATCGTGCGAGACTGCGCCTCGGCCTGATACGATTTGGGTTCAAAACCAGTGGCCTTCATTTCCTGCATCCAGGCGACAAACAACTCGGCCTGGTCAGGGGTGACCTTGGCCTTGCGGGTATCGAGCGTCGCCATATCCCGCGACTTGAGCGAAGCATCAGGGCCGGCAGCAGCGTCGATGGCATGGCTGCGCTTGGAGAACGGTTCCCTTACCGCCTCCGTTCTTTTGAATTCCCACATGCCATGTGGCCCGGTAGTTTCGGTCTCATACCCCATTGCCTCAACTTCCCGCTGCAGGATATGGCGGTATATCTGACCACCCGCGATCTGGTTGGCGTACACGTTCTCGATAAAGCCGGTCTTGCCGACCGTATCGGAGGACAGGGTCTGCCACTTGCCGTCATGTTGCGTGACGTTGGCCACAACCGCATGGGTGTGCAGCTGTGGGTCAAGGTCGCGTGACGTATCGTGGTTAAAGAGCGCAACAACCAAGTTGCCGGTCAGTTTGGTCTCGGAGACGCCACCTTCCATCACCCGCGTCGAGGCCATTTTCTCTATTTCCCGCACCGCGACCTCTACCGCGTGGTTATGCGCTGCGATAAGGCGTTTATCGCCGCCCAGCATCGCCATAATGGAAACGCTTTTGGGCGCCGAGAACGTCAGATCATAGCCGGGGCGGTGTTTATTCTCGCCACCGACCATGCGGGTCAGGTCGCTGCCGTCCGGCAACTTGCCTTCCAGCACAGCCACGAAATCTTTAACGTCCACCTTGCCAGACAGGCCCAGGGCTTCCGCGCCCTGGCCCACCCAGCGTTCGTCCATGCTGCCCAGCACGTAGTAGTTGTCTTGATGGGTGTAGTAGTCGCCGGCTTTACCGGCGGGGCCGACCTGGCCAATGCTCATCATCAGAATTCATCTCCCGGTTCGCTGTCCCCATGATGAACCTCAGACAGTTCGCGCCGATGCCTGTCGATATTGATGTTGGTCTCTTCCCGGCGCTGCATGGCTTGCTGCCCCATCGACTGCTGCTGCGCCTGCCAGGCTTCATATTGCGCAATGTCCACCACTTCGCCGTCGCCACTGATACCGGGGGGCAGCTCCCCCCGTTCTGCATCATCATCACCGGGCGCCGGTTTCTGTTTCAGTTCCGCCTCCTGCCCCCCTGTCACGGTGGCAGCCGCTGACACGACAGGCACATCACCGGCGGGGTTCTCTGTCGGCACCGTACTCACGGCAGAGACAGGGGCATCAGCGGTTTCGCTCGCACTGGCCGCCGGCAGGATAGGGGTAGCAGCGAACAAGGCATCCATATTGCCGGTTTCGGCTTCCCGCATTTCGATCGCTGACACAAGCCGCCCATCGGCAGCGGCATCCATCTTGCGAGGCTCATAGGGGTGCGCGACCTGCCTGACTTTTTTGTATACCATCTGCAGCCTGACGGCCGGGTACGGCCCCGGCAGCGTCACATAGCAGCACAAATCAGGCAGCGTCTGGATGTCGCTGTAGCTCACCAGCTGCATGCGCTCCAAATCCTTGCCGACGGACACCCCGTCCCTGACGGGGTCAGCCCCGTAGGAAAACTGCTCGGAGGCCTTGCGATACTCTTTTTCACCCACCTCGCCGGCGGCGAACTCGGCCCCCACGCGATCCGGTACGCTGAAGAGGAAACGGGTACGCAGCACCCCGAACAGGGTGGCCGCCGCCTTGACGCCATAAATATCTTCAAGCTGAGAGTAGGTCTGGAATCCCAACACAAAGCATCCGCCGAACTTGCGCGCTTCCGGCACGATGGACACCAGGTCCGGCAGCTTGTGCAGGGTGGGTAATTCATCGGCAAAAATCCAGACGCGGCGGTCCGGGTTCTCGCCCATTGATAACAAGCTGTGTGAGGCAATAGAGAGCCACATGGAGATCAGCGGTTTGAGCGCCTTGTGGCTGGCTGAATCGGAGGTCAGGAACAACCAGCCGTTTTTGCCGTTGTCCTTCACGCCGCGCATCCAGTCACGGATGGTGAACGATGCCCCCAGTTTCTCCACGCCCTGCATGTAACGCAGCGCTTTCGCATAGTTGGTCAGCACGCTGCGAATAGAGATGGCGGTCTTCTCGATTTTGCCGTCCACCAGGTTGGCCGCCGGTGTGCCCTCGAGATAAGCACGCAGCCGCGGCAGATCGATGGACAACAGCGTATTGAGCAACTTGGCGTAGCTGCGATCTTCGTCATTGCGCATGCGGTAGGCCGCTTCCACAAAGATGGTGCGGGCTGACCCCTGCCAGAACGGATCTTCGTTGCTGCCCATGGGGATAAGGATATCGGCGACGTTCTCAAAATCCGGCAGTGTCAGACATTCCGACCATAAATCCCAGGCGATGCAGCGCGCATCCTGCGGGTTGAGGATTTTATCGTGCTGCGGATCGTAGTAGTCTTTGACAAAATCACAGGACTTGTCGTAGACAATAACCATGTCACCGCGTTTGCGTGCATAGTCCATCAGCTTGCGATACAGCCGTGACTTCCCCGTACCGACGCTGCCCATGGCGCAGAAGTTTTTGACCTCGCTGTTTTTTAGCAGCGGTAGACCATCAATAATGATATCGGACGCCATACCATCGCGTTTGAGCATGTTGGCCACCACCGCAGGGTTATCGGTGAGTGTTCGCCCGCCGGTTATTTCATCCTCGCTCTGCTGCTTGCCCTGACGGCCAAGTATCCACACGGTAACCACAAAACCCGTCACGCACGCAACGGCTGCCACGATGCAGGCAAAGATCCCTTCACGCCAAATCAGCTGACCGCAGTAGGAGACGTAACTGTCGAGCAGCACCTGTTTGGCGGTGTAGGTCAACGTCTTGCCGTAATAATCCAGATGGTAGAGGGTCTCTGACGGCGATATGCTCGGCCAGCCTTCCACCATCCAGACCCACCAATAAATCAGGCCGTTCGTGAGGTTCTGGATGGACACGCGCCACAACAGCGTGCAAATCGCCACCAGGAAGAAGGCGATAAACAGGCAGTAGAAAATCAGGTTTCCGATCTGCGTGAACATGCGCAGGCGCATAAAGGCGATCTGCCCGCCCTGCGTCATGTCCTTGGCGTTAAAGCTCATCCACACCTCCCTTTGCTACGGCCAGAATGCAGGCTTCACGTTCACTGTCGGTTAATCGACTGAGGGCCAGCAGGGCGCCGCGCATCACATGTGAGGGGCTGTAGAGTGGGTTCTCAGCCACCATACGCTGCAGGCGCCCAAACGTACCGTCATCGAGCCGCAAGGTGGTGGTATGCGTTTTGGCAGAGATCTTAGCCACCGTTACTCACCTCCCTGTTTGCGGGATTTGATAAGCTCCAGCACCGAAGTAAATACGGAAAGGCGGTAACGACCTATGTCGGCTGCAAAAATAAATGCCAGAATAACCATCGCAGCTATGGTCACGAATGTATACAAGAAAGAACCTGCTTTACTGCTCTCGGCAAAGCAGCCGACAAAGAAATTTATTACTACGAATGTCATCAAATAGTATTTAATCTTATTTTTCACTAAAGCAAAAACTTTCGACTCGTTCCTAAAACTTGACGGAATAGCTAGATATAGGCTTCTAGTATTAAAAATAGCTATAGACACCAAAAAACCGAGAAAAGCTCCAAATCCAATAGCTATTACTATCCCTTCGGATGGTTCACTGAGTATTCCGAACGCAATAAAAGGCCACAATACTAACCAGACCACAAGAAGCATCCCCGGCCATGCACAGTTCCAAAATGAAGGAATTTCAACATCGCCGGTCTCAAAAATGGACTTAAGCTTCTTTGCTTCTTCTTGTACCGTCTTATGTGTAATTGTCATTTACCACCCCGTTCTTTATTGAATTTATCCTGCATAGCTTTCGCTTTCGCCATCATTTCATCTTGACTACTTGCACCTGGTATACCTTCCTGTCTATCCTTTTCAAGGGCATAAGTTTTATTTTGTGCAGTTCTTTCTGATGAATGATGTTGCTGCAGTTCGTTTCTCTGCCCTTCAATATTTTGTTGTTGACTATGAATATCTGTCTGAGTTTTTTGTTGGGCTGTTTGGTTATTATCAACCATACTATTAACCTGAGTCCCCACATCATTGCGTATTCCGGCTTGTGAGGTTCTGTTTTCAACCGCATTCTGGTGGTTTTGATAATCAGCCTGAATATCCTGGCCAGAGCCTCCGCCACCAACAACCCCCATGCCGGCGCCAAGCGTACCGCTGCTGGACTGATATTGTGCATCCACCTGCGGCGCCACCTGTTCACGCACAAAATCACGCGCAAGCGACTGACGCGCGGCAACGGCGTCCTGCGATTGGCCGGTCAAAATGTTGCCGGCGTCGTTTGGTGCCTTGTCCATCACGTACTGCGCAAACTGCTGGCTCAGGTTCTCGCGCATATCGCCACTGAGACTCTCGGTACGAGAGGCCTGCTGTGACAGTTCCTGGCTGCGGGTATGTGCACTGCTGTATTGTTCGTAGCTGCTCTTGGCACCCGACAAAGACGAAGAAAGCTGATCAATGCGCGAGTCCGCATTGTTATCCGTATGACTGCCGGACTGGCTGGTGCGCTGGCTGGTCAGGTAGTCCATCCCCTCTTTAAAGTCGGCAACGGCCTGGGCGCTCTGGTCGTGACGCGCATCCTGACTGGACCTAGTACCACTGCTGGCTGAATGCGCATCATGGTCAGTCCCTTTAAAGCCAGCAGATAGGCCTGCGTAACCTTCAGCTGTTACACCATTGCCCAAGACCTTAAGTCCATAGCTCCCTCTAACACCGCCTCGCACTTCTCCACCGCCAGAAACATCCATCGAACGTGATGCCAGTTCGCTGGTTGCCTGCTCTTTGCTGACATTGTTGGCATTGGCATAGCTTTCCACCGCGCTCGCCATTTTGTGCGCGGCGATGCTGGACTGGCTGTTTTGCGCCGTGTCGGCACCGTGGGTCATGCTGTCGCTGCTGCCACGCTGGCCGGTAAACTGCGACAGCTGCGTCCAGGCGCTGCTGATGTTGCTGTTGAAGCCCTGCATGGATGTCTGCGCCTGAGTCTCGGCTTCCCGCGCCATTTCCTGCTGCGCGGTCGCAATCTGCTTCGTCACGCCGATATCTACCGGCAGTTTGGACATCGCGCCGCTCGCATCCCAGACGCTGCTGCCATCGCCCGTGCGGGTCTGCGTGCCGCCGGTCGGCAGTTGCGCGGTCATCTGGCCGGCACGTACGCTGCTGTTGGTATCCCAGGTGTTACCCTGCACGTTGTCGGTTTGCATGTTGTTGAAGCTGTAGTTGGCATCCGACACGCTCATCGCCGCCGACGCAGCCGAACTCTGATAGGCGCCGGTCATGCTGTGGCTGACGCTCATCAGCCCCTGCCCCAGACCTTTGGCGATATACCAGGAGATAAACGGGATCATGCCGGAGATATAGCCGGCGGTATTGGCCAGATCGGAGTAGTTCAGCTTCACCGTGGACAGGTTGCTCAGCACCACGGGCGAACCGGCCTTCTGGCCGTAGAACGCCATAGCGCTGTTAAGAATGGCGTACAACAGCGGCCAGCTCATTACCCACAGCCAGCCGAACACATAGTATTTGGCCACTTCCTTGCCCTGATTCACCATGCCGACAATCACCAGAATGGGGAACATCCCCATCATCATGCCGATCAGGATGACCTGCAGCAGCGGTAAGGAGCGCATCATCACCTGCCCGAGTGTCGCCTGGGACAGGCGCTGCTTCTCGATGGCCGACGTGCTGGCGATGTTGAGCATGCCCGCCGTGTCACCGCTGCGCGCCGAGTAGCTCATAATGCCGCTGCGCAGACCGTTCATGACGATGTTCTGCTTGATGATATCGCTGGCCGTCTTCTGGTTCTGGTAAAAATACTGGTAGCTGTTTCCCAGCAGCTGCCCGAACAGCAGATCGCGATCCGGGCGACCGCCAAGAATACGCCGCGCATAATAGTTGTAAGTCGGGCTACCGGTTTTCGCTTCCAGACCCAGCATGTTCTTCAGCGGCATCGCGGCTTCTTCACAGGTCTGGAAGCGGCCGTCCTTGTTGAACACCCCGCGAAGCGGACTCGGCTGGCGGAAGATAAGTGCATACGGATCTTCGGAATGCATCAGCTCCTCAAAGCTGTACTTGTGATTGAGCAGCATGTCGCCCACCACACAGTTCTGTACATAGTCGGCAAACAGGTTGGCCAGCTCCGGGTTCTGGGCGGTGAAGTCGGTGCTTCGGGACACCAGTGAGGAGCCGAACAGCATGCCGGTCTTGCTGTAAGTCACCGCATCCGGCTGGCTGAACACCATTTCGTAACCCAGCACCATGGCGTAACCGATGCGGGTGATGATGGTCGCTGGCAGCACAATCCCCAGCGGTACATTGGCCACCCGCTGAATCGAACGCTGATTGGACAGATCGATAATTTGCACCGGCTGCGCCTTGGTCAGCAACGCCGAGGAGAACACCAGCACAAAAACCCAGCCCAGGATATCCATCAGGTCGCGGCGGGCGGTATACCGCGCGGCCAGCACAAGCACGCTGATGGCCACCGCAAAATTCCGTATCCAGTCCCAGGTATCCGTCTGCATAAAGGCCGCGACCGCGTTAAGGTTCTGCGCCAGCCACTCCGATCCGCCGATGACATAGATTTCCGTCATGTTATTGCGCCTCCCCGAACTGATAGTTGTTCTGGTAACGCGTCAGCAGGCGTGCCGACACCTGCTGGCGCATGTAACGCATCTGCTGCTCGACGACCAGCAGGGCATCGGTCTGCACCTGAACGCGCGATTGCAGGGAGGCGATAAGCTGCCCGGCCTGCGTGAAGTTGTTGTTGATTTGCTCAACGGTAGCCTCCGGGTAGTTGCCGGTCGCCAGCATGGCGCGCGCGCCGCCCATCAACTCCTGCAGGTACTGCATCAGGATGTCGTAACCCACGTAGTCGGCCAGTTGGTGCACCATTGCGCTGGACACGCCGAGCATTTGCGGGTCGGTCAGGTAAGTCAGCAACGGCACATGCGTGCTGGAAATCAGGCCTTTCTCCGCATCCGTCAGCCGCTCGTCGCTGCGCGCCTTGCTCTCGATGCTGAACAGCATTTTCTTGATTTGCCCTTTCAGGGCATTGTCCGGACTTATCGTCGTGGTGCTGTCGGCCACCACCTTCAGGCACTTGTCGCTGTCGTTGCAGTGATAAACGCGTGCGGCTCCCCCTTCCATCAGCGCCTTGATGATGCTCTGATCGGTGGTGCGTGGCGGCAGCGGCGTGATTTCGCCGTTGGGGCCGAACACCAGCGAGCCGGTCAGCGTCATCACAAACTCCTTCAACTCCTTGTTGCCGTCGAACATCCGGTTTTTGGATAACGCATCCCACATGATGTTGATGTTCTTGGAGATACGCTCCTTATCCTTCTCTCCTGCCCGGTCACGCACCGAGTCCCCTTTGCCACCCACCGTGCAGCCCTGCCGCGAGGCAGCCCAGTCGGCGAAGACGTTGGATTCGCCGGCAATGTCCTGGCAGACCTTCTGCTGAGAGACCTGCGTGCGCGGGAACAGCCCGCCGACAATGCCCTGCGCCGCCTGACAGCTGCTCATGTTCATGCTGTTGATGTCGCTGGCCATTTTCTGGATGAAGTCTTTGGCGTCTTTCAGCTCCGGCACGGTAGTCTGCAAGGCCAGATCGAAGAAGTAGCCGGCGGCGTTGGACATGATCTGTTTGGTAAAGCGCTGCAGCTGCTCGCCGTTGATAAAGCTGAACGCCCCCAGGTACGCATCGATGCCGCCGCAGCCGGCATTGATATCCGGCAACGACATCGAGATCAGCTGTATTTGCTTCACGCCGGTGCGGGCGTAAATCGACCCGCCCGAGATATACCCAGCCGCCTGCCCCTGCCAGACCGCCGGTGCCGTGGTGTTGGACGCAAACCCCAGCTTGTCAAAAAACTGGTTCATATCACTGTTCATGTCGGCCACGGCCGGTGCAACGGTCGCCAGCCCCAGCGCCAGGCCGATGAAGAGAGCACGTAATTTCATACAACCTCCCGGCGCTGGCGAGACTGGCGGTACATGCAGCACTTTTGCCACAGCAGGGTGGTATAAAGGCTAAACAGCCCCAGACTCTCAAAGACCAGCGCGACCGCGAGGCACCCGACTGACAGCGCGGCAAACATGCCAGGCATGAAGTACATCAATACGTTCCACATATTCATCACCACGTAAAACGTGCGTGAATCGGGGGCTGGGTGACTGTCGGTAAAGATCACCCCAAACCACCAGTGACTGACCATCCAGAGTGCGACGGCCGCCACAAAAAACAGCACCGTCAGATGAAGAAAAATCATAAGCCGCGCGCTTTCGCGCTTGTATTCCGCACGCGCGCTGGCAATACGCTGTTCGGGAGACACTGCGCCCTGCTCGACAGTAATGATGTGACGCTCTGATTTATTCACGATGGTCTCCTCTTAATGTCGCTTCCTGTAACACGGTATCCAGCCGCGCCATAAAGCCGCGCTCATCGCTGGCCCCCTGGATCATCGGGTAGGTCGCCAGCGTATTGACGTTCACCAAAAACGTGGTGGGCGACGCCACCGGCAGGCCGGGGAAGAAGGTGCGCATCACCTCCGGCGGCGCCGGGATGGCCTCCGGGAACGTGGCATCGCCCTGGCCGTCGAAGGTGTAGGCGAACACGGAAAAGCCGACCCGCTCCGACAGTGCTTTCAGCAGCGGATCAAACTGGTGGCAGTACGGGCAGTGCCCCTGCATAAACAGCACCACCTTCCAGTCATTGAGGTTGACGCGCGCGCCGTTGCTGAGCGTAAACCAGCGTGGCGCTGCCGCCGGCCGCGGAGCGGGGACGGACGTCGCTGATGGCGCCCGATTGACGCCGGCATTTTGCTGCAGCGCCGCTATCTCATCAATCGTGGAGCCGTGCGCCAGCCCGGTAAACAGCAACACCAGCCAGGCGATGTTAGCGATCCGCATTCTGCACCTCCCCGGCCCCGTGCTGTTCGTCTGTGGTCGCCGGCGACGGCGCCTGTTCACGATGTGCCGCGATATAGGCCTGTTTTTCCGCCTCCTCGCGCTGCCGTTTGGGGACGCGCGCCAGCTCATCGAGGATTTTGTAACCGCCGCACACCGTCAGGGTGAGCGCGATAAACTCGGCCAGCGTCACCGCCATATCCGGTGCCCGGTGCACCAGGCCGGCGACGATATGAAACCAAATCCCGAAGGCCGCGACCCAACCGCCGGTCGCGTCGATGTCAGGGAATTTAAATTTACGCATTCAACGCTCCTTAATAATTGGGTTTGAAGTCGGTAAAGACGTTCAGGAACTGTTTGGCCAGATCGTCCTGGCTGATAAAGCCGTAGGCCAGCGGCTTGACCGCGCCGCTGCGCGGGTCAACCAGCACCAGCGCCGGGAAGTGGCTGATACCCAGCCGCTGTGACTGTCCCGCATCGCGCCGGCTCTCCGGCATCGCAGGGTTGACCACCCCGTCAACGGTCACCGGCACCACCGACAGCCCGTAGCTGTCCCGAAAACCCTTCACCACACTGACCAGCTGACCATCGATCGGCTCGGCGCCGCGATAGAACAGCATCAGCCCGTACTGCTGCGCTATTTTGCCGATGGCCTCGCGCTGCGCGGCAAAGTCGGCGGCCAGCTGGCTTTTCACCGTGCCGTTGTAGTGGCTGTGCTTCAGGTTGTAGTCCAGCTCCGGGTGCGCTAAAAACGCCCGCTGCGCGGAGCGCTCAAACAGCCCCGCCTGCTGGGTGAAGTAGTTCTGCATCTGGAAGAACTTCACAAAGTTCTCCGTACTGGGGTACAGGATGGCGTCCGCCAGACGCTCCTTGAGCGACTGCTGCAGCAGCTGCAGCTTTTGCAGTGCCCCGGCCGGTGCGACCGATACCGTCGGCGGCGGTGGCATCTCGTCGTCAGCAGGTTTGACCTCCCGTTCATACCACTGCCAGCCGCCGGCCTGCGCGGTGAACGCCGCGCCCAGCAGGCTCAGGCCCAACAGCGCTGCCGCCCTGCGGTTGGCCAACCCGCGTGCTGCCAAATTGACATTTGAAGTCCCGCGCGTTTTCACTTGGCCGCCTCCTTCATGCGCTCCGCAATTTGCCGCTTCACCTTCTCCAGCAGTGCCGCGTCTTCGGGCACCTTTTGGTTCTTCATCAGGTCTTCATAGAAATTGGCAAAGTCCAACTGGTCGAAGTTGATGCGCTGCAGCTCGTCTACGGTAATGCCCCGGCAGTCCGGTGATTTTGCGTCGCCAAAGCCGATACCCAGCTGCCACGCGCGCCCCTGCTGCTGAACAATCTGCGCCAGCTTGCTGTCGAACTGGCAGTAGCTGCGCTTCTTCTGCAGGCAGACACCCAGCACTTTTTGGCTGCAGTATTCGCCGACGCTGACCGTCAGCTTGTTCTCTTTCGCCTTGCCGAGTGCCTTCTCTTCGCTGTCGCAGTGCGCCAGCCCGACGCTGTTACCCCACCCGGAGTCCTTGCAACAGTCGCTGAAACCGGCAAACGCCTTGCGGCAGGACTGTCCCTTGCCGGTGAAGGCGCGCACATCGATGCCGTTCAGCGCCGCCACGTCCTTGCCGGCGGCCGCCACCGCGGCCAGCTCGGAAACGGCGTGCGCAAAGTCGTTACCCTGGGTGCCCTTCTGCGCCTTGTCGCACTCCCCGTCCAGGCAGTACATCTGGCCGCCGCACAACATCACGTTCCCGGTGGTGCGGGTTTCGCAGGAGTAGGTAACGTTCTCGTGCAGGCACTGGCCATACTCATCGGAGAAGGCGCAGCCGTGCGTGGCAATAGTGCAGGCCGGATTGTTGGCATAGGCTTCGCAGCTGCCCTGGCCGGCCTCCTGCAGCCGATAGGTGTCGGTAAAGCGCCAGCAGCTGGCCCACACCGGGTAGGTCTGGCCGTTGACCGTCACCGTGCGTTCGCCGCCCGGCTCACTGCAGACGGTATTGACCTTCACCGCCCCGGCCTCCTGCGCCAGTGGACAGTCGGCCGGCGTCGACGTGGTCGGCACCCAGACCTGCACCGACGAACTGCCGTCGAACTTCACGTAGAACACCATCGGCGAGCCGCCCCCAACACCGCTCAGCTGCCTGACCATTGCATCCAGAAAGGTATCCAGGTGGCCACCGGGGTCCATCGTGAGGAAAATATCGACCTGCTGACCTTGCGTGAGCGTGACGTTACCGACGTTCAGCGGCCGGCTGCCCCAGTCCTGACGGCCATAGCGCACCTCACTCCCCAGCAGTGAAAAGGCCAGTGGTACGCCATAGCTGTGCAGATCGTCCTGCAGCTCGAGGTATATCGACCCCGTAGTGAGCTTGCCGGTAAACGGTGCGGTAAAGGTGCCGTGAATGCGGTTACCCTCTTTCCACCAACGGATCATCGATTTATCGATGTGTGCGTTACGGTCTTCGTAACGGGTCTCATAGTGACCACCGATGTCGGTGGCGCGCTCGCAGGTGCGCATCACCGCCGTATCGCGCTCGCACACATGGCGGGTGAACTCACTGCGCGTCACCTGTTCGGCCTTGCAGTCCGGGCCGGTCTTGCCGACGATGCTCTCGGCCTTGCCTTCAATCTCCTTCCCGGCCTGAATAAAGGGCGCATCGTGCGAAATCGGCTCCTTGGGGTTCTTGAGCACCGAATCGGTCACCGCCTGCCCGACCTCGGTCTGGCCCCATGCGGTGCCGCCGTCGGTCTTGAGATTGTTGGCATCCCCGGCCGTCACGCCGCCGTAATAGCCTTTTTCTTTCGGGTTGTCGGTGTAGTTCGGCAACACGTTCGCCGGGTTGGTGTTCTGCAGCGTCCCTGTACCCTGACCGGCGACTTGTTTGGCAAACTCGCTGCCGGTCTGGAACACGTCATCACCTTCCGCCCGGCAATCGCCGGTGGCGAAGATAAACGTCCCCAGCACCAGGGCATGTGTCGCCAGCAGACCGGGCAGAGACTTCACCAGATGGGTCATTTGCCTTTCCTCCCGCGTTTTGTTTGCCCTTTTTTCGGCATTAACGCCCTGAATAGCAGCCATAACAGCAGTACGAGCCCCATGAGCCCCGCGATAACCAGGGTCAGTTGCATCAGTGAAAACAACTTCTGTAGGGGCGTGCCAAACATGTCCATATTCACGTTGCCGCTCATTTCACACCTGCCTTATCCAGTAATGCCTGAGCCGCGGCGGCGCAGTCGCCGTCTTTGGCAACCTTCTTCAGCGCCTGCGCCATCAGCAGGTTGCCGCGCACCACATCGAAGCCGGCCGCGCAGCGCACGACCAACGCCGGCACGGCGGTCACGCCGTACTGTGTGTAGGGCTGCGGGTCGATTTGCACGCCGTCGATACCGCCGGCTTCCACCAGTTTTTGCACCCGCTGCACCGTTTCGCGCATGTCGCCATTCACCATGCCGCGCAACGTGGCAGGAATGCCGAATCGACGCGCCTCTTGCAGCATGCGGCGCATGCCCTCTTCGGGAATAGCGAAGGACACGAAGTACAGCGCCCCCTCGGCCGGTTGTTCTGTTGCGTCCTGACGCTGCTTTGCCGCCAACTGGTTAATAAAGGACTGGTCGTCCTGCGCCAGTGAACGCGGCGGCTGATTACGCAGGAACTCCGGCACCGGGGTGTTTTGGTGCAGATCGGCCGAACGTTTTTCTTGCTCGCGCAGCCATGCCCGGTTGCTGTCCACCTGGACGGCCGCCTGTTGCTGTGCGGTAGCAACAGGATCTGCCGCCGTTTGCCCGACAGCGATCATCGGTACGGTTGCCCCCGTCAGGAGCACTGTCAGCAGCCCTATCACCTTGCTGTATGTCGTCATGACCTTCTCCTTATAAAAAGACGCAGTTGCGCTTGCGCCACATGACGTAGCCGAAGTTCTTCTTGCTGGCCGGCGAGTTGTGGCCCACCTCCCAGCGCATCACGCTGCGCCCCATCGGATGACAGCGGGCGCTGTCCGGGTACATGTTCACCATCTGATAACGCCACCGTTCTTTCGGCATGATCGGCGACGGATACTCGAAGCAGACCGCCCGGTCTTTGCCGATGGACTCCATGATTTGCCCCTGGCGGTGCAGTTTGAACGCCATCTTCTCCGAGACCAGCACGGACGACTGCAGCGGGCTGATTTCCTTGGCCACCCAGCCGTTGAACGGGTACATCGAACCCTGACTGCCGGCGCACCAGAACAATGCGTCGATCGGCAGATGGAAGCCGCTGGCAATGGCGTCAGCCGCGCAGGCGCCCTGCGCCAGCGGATTGGCAAAGACCACAGCCTCCGGATTGAGAATGGTGGTCAGGCTGCTGTCCACCCAGGTCGGATCGATTTCCGACAGGTAGGCGATATCCATGTCCCCACCCTGCAGGCAGCCCGCGGAGGTAATGATGTTCAGCCAGTAGGTCAGCGGATACTTGTACCAATGGACGTGATAGAACGCGGTAGTCACGTCCCCCTTGCCACTGCTGCCGCCGGTGCCGGTGCCAATCTTGCCGAGGTTGATACTGAAGCCCCCCAGATTGACCATGCAGCCCGGCGAACGGGTCACGTCAGTCATGGCCATCGGCTCCCAGTACCCCATCGCCATCCCGATACGCTGAAAAATCGGCGGCGGCATGGGGCAGAACTGGATAGGGCTGCCCGGATTGCTGGTATCCGGCAAATCCCCCTTGCCGACCGGAATGCTCCCGATCGAGAGAGGGAAGATGCAGCGCCAGCAGATATCGGTGATCGGGTTGACAAAGCGTCCCTGGCAAGCCGCATCCGCCGCCTGTGACGGCGATGAAAACAGGCCGACCACAACCAGCAACGCCGAAAGCCAGCACCGGATCATGCGCGACGCTCCTGGCAATGCATCGCCCACTGCGTTCCCCGATAAATCTCTCGAACATCACCAGCGGCAACCATGCGGGCGGTGGGACGTGCTTCATCCTGCGGCGGTAATAACGCTGCCAGGGTGCTCAGCAAACTGTCGATAAGCGCCAGCTTGTCGAACAAATAAGGGCTGAGACCGTGCTGGTCGGCAGGCAGCGGCTCACGCAGCTCGTGGGCTACCTCACGGCACTCAAGAATGCATTTGTAGATCCCACCGTTTGCCGACGCCGCCTGGCGGATGGCCATCAACTCGCCGTGGCGCGCGGCCAGCAATTGGCGACAGCTCTGCAGCTGATTCTCGGTCGCAATAAAACGTTTACGTGTCACAAACATGCTTACCCCCTTCAGTTCGCGCTGCCGGCGGCAGGAATGGATTCGATACGCAGCCGCAGACCGCTCGGCGCCGCCGTGATGCGCGCCGGCACCGTCGTCAGCCCGAACCGGCGCGACAGCGCCCCGCCCTGATCGAAGTAGATGCGGCTGTCCAGCGCGGCAGAGGTTTTGGGAACGTCGCCGTTGACCAGAATGACCTTCACCATCAGGGTCTCCGGCTGCTGCGCCTTCATCCAGGCAACCTGCTGCGGATCGTCGCCGTCGATGAAATACAGCGTCTGCGCGAACGGCACGGTAGCCAGCGGGTTGATAACGTCGCCCTTGCGGGCAAAGACTCGCCCCTTGTCGTCTTTCAGGTCAGAAGAGAGCTGCACGCTCGGATCGAAAAAGCGTTCGGCATAGCGTTCGGTCTTGCCGATACCGGCGACCGGCTCAGGCCGCTGGCTGTGCTTCACGGTGCGCTCTTTGAACGCCGTCATTTCCTCGTCCCAACGGCCGCTGCGCTGCAGCTCGGTCAGCCGTTCGTGAATGGTCTGCAGCATATCCGGCTCGGCCACCGGGTACAGGTCGCCCCAGGTGCCGAAATCTTTGGCCAACGCCATGCAAGGCAGCAGTGATAAGGAGAACACCAGGCAGACAAGGCGCATCAGTGACCTCCTGCTTTTGCCTGTGCGACCGCGGCCTGCAGCGCCTTCACATCCACGGCACCGTACAGTGGCGTCACCTGCTCCGCCCGCGCATCACGGGTCGGCATAACGATAAAGGCGGGGGTGCCGCTGATGTTCAGTTGCTGGGCCAGCTCGCGTGTGGCCAACAGTACTTTCTCCGTCTCGGGCAGTACGGTCATCGGCGCGGCGCCAGCCGCGTGGAGTGCCGCGTTGATTGTCGGTTGCGACAACCGACCTTCGTTCTCACCGGAGGCAAAGACCGCATTGTGGTACGTCAGATAGGCGTCACCGCCCTTGAGTTGCCACAGCGTCAGGCCGGTGCGTGCCGCTTGCACCGACATCGGCCAGCGACTGCCAAAAATGGGGAATTCCTTGAACACAAAGCGCACATCGGGATTGTCCCGCACAAAGTCGGCCACCACCGGCGCCATACGCGCGCACCAGATGCACTGATAGTCGAAGAACTGCACCACGGTCACGCCGCCATCAGGATGCACAACTGGCGTCGCCGGATCGTGCAATAACGTCGCCTGCAGTTCCGGCTGCGTGGTCAACGCGGTTTGCACCGTGCGATTGGCCGCGGTCTGTTGCTGCGCCTCCAGCTTCTCGCTCATCTGCAGCAGGATGTCCGGGTGCGCCAGCAGGTAATCGCGGGCAATAACGCCAATAGCATCGCGTTGAGGCTGGGTGAAGGCCATATCACCGGGCTGTTGCTTGTCGGAATGTGGTGACGTCTTGTCTTGTACGTTCCCCAGCAAAAAAGAGCCAATGAGCAAGAGCCCCGCCGTAATAACCAGGATCAGTGTTCTTTTCATGGTTGAGTATCCTTATCAACGCTGACGGTATTGATCCGCTGCATCCGGGCGGCGATATCCCGCTGAAGCTCGCGTGTCACATCCCTGGCGCCTCCTACCACCGCCGGCGAGACCAGGATGATCACGTTGTTGCGCTGTTGGTATTGCGCGATGCTGGTTTGCAGCGCGCCGGTAAACCGTTCGGCCAGCAACTTGCTGCGCTCCGGCGGCAGGGATTGCTTGGCGGCGCTCTCGTAGAACGCCTCCATGGTCTGTTTCATGTCGAAAGTGACGATCGCCGGCTGACGCTGCAGCAGCCACAGCGTGGCTCCCAAACTGAGCAGAACGGCAATCAGCACGCAGACCGCCCCCCACAGCACAATGGCGCGTTTCTGTACCAAGCTGTTGGGTGTCGTGATAATGGCAGGCAGTGTCATGCGGCAGCCCTCCCCGTATAGTTCTCTTCCACCCAGCGCTCAATGCGCGCCATCTCCTCGCCAAAGTTGCGGTGCGCCAACTCATACACCGCATCGTGCACCGATACCCCCTGTTCACGCCGGGCCTGCATGAACTCGAAGTCCTGGCCCTGGGAGGAGTACATGGCGCGACTCAGCGGATCGACAAACAGGCGGTGCCAGCTGACCTTGCCGGAGACCATCAGCATGAAGGAGCTGAACCACTGGTCTTTGGCCGACTCGAACTTCCCGATCATGTCCTGCTGCAGCTGGGTGAAGTTGTCCGGGTTTTTCTGCAGATAGGTTTTGAACTCGGAGGCGTCCTGCATCAGGATGATCTTGTAGGAGGAGTTGCCCCAGGCGGCTTTCGCGGCAGAGCTAGCGGTGTCCGAGTCAAAGTCCTTGATGTTCTGGGTAATGGTGATGTACGCCCCGCGGTGACGGCGCGCGGTACGGTAACCTTCTTCGATAAACTCGCCCGCCTTGGCGTTCTTGAAGTTGAGCAGCTTCCAGCCTTCGTCGATAACGCACAGCTTCTTGCTCTGACGCGATGTCTGGTACATCCGCCCCTCGATGTAGATCATCAGCGAGAACATCACCGCAACCAGCAGATCAGGACGATTTTTCAGGCCGCCCATCTCCAGTACCACCATGTTAACGTCATCGCGCAGCGACGGTTCGTCGGAGTTAAAGAACTCACCATAAGTGCCGTCGGAGCAGTATTTATCCAGCAGGATGGTCATTTCATGCAGGCGATTGCGGATGGTCGGCGAATCGCGGTAAACCTCCTCATCCATTGCGTCGCGCAGAAAGTCACGCACATCATCGATACGGGCATTCTTTTGCTTGCTCAGCCAAGCTGCCTTGACCGCCATCTCCAGCAGGCTCTCATGAACTTCGTCCAGGTTGCCGTCGGGGCTGGCCATCACCGAAATCAGGTTGGCGATCTGTGTCGCCGACAGGTTGATGTCCTTCACGTTGGCGAACGGGTTGAACTTCAGCGTCTGGGCGTCGATGTAAACCCCGCCCATGTTTTCGCACAGGCTCTTGTAACCATCGCCCATATCGAACACCCAGGCGGCGCCACCGGTATCCAGCACGCTGCGCAGCATCGGCTGAATAAGACCGGTTTTACCGGCGCCTGACGTCCCGGCCACCGCCATGTTGTAGTTGGTGTTGCGCATCACCTCGGAGTAGATGTCGATGAACGCCAGCTGGTTGCGGTAGGTCGGCGCCAGCAGACCGGACGGAGCCAGACGGTTGTCGGCGACGATCGGCATCAGGTTGACTACATTCAGGGTCTTGGCGCGGTGCACCGCGCCATGCATCGCCAAGTCCTGGAAGACGCCGTGCTCGGCCATGAACGGCAGGCAGGCCAGGAAATTCCAGTGCTGCTTGAAGCGCGGCGATATCAGGTCAAAACCGTTCTTGCGGTAGCTGTTGATGACGTCCTGCTCACAGCGCAGTGCCACGCTGTCATTGTCTTCACAGAACACCGTCACGTTATAGAAGAAGGAGACGATCGCCGTCTGGTTGGATGCCAGACTCTGGCGCAGATCGCCCCACTCCTTCATCTCCTCCAGCGTGCCGGGGAAGAATTTGGCGTAGGAGGTGCGGGATTTTTTCTCCAGATCGATGTACTTGCGGTTCGCCTCGAAAGAGGTCTTGGTCTGCTCTTCAACGACCAGCGTCAGCGTAATAATGAACGGCGTGGCGATCGACAGCTCGGGATACAGCAGGTTGCCGTAGTTGTCGGCGGTGTTCCACAGAAAGGCCATCTCCGGGTTCTGCTCGAGCTGGAAGTTCATCACCCGCGCCACGCTGCCTTTCTTGCTGCCGGCATCGCGCAGGTTGATTTTTACGCAGTCGGGATACACGTCCATGCCAAACCCGTTGTCGATGCACTGGAAATTCAGGTCTTTGAGCGGGTCGAGTTTGCGACGTTTGTTGTACAGCTGGCTCGGATCGTGGTTGATGATTTCGCCCACAACGTTGATAAAGTCTTCGTCATTAAGCGACTCTGTCGGAATTTTCGCCCCCATCAGCGACGCACGCAGCACCTTGACCAGGTTCTCCAGCTCGGTGATGAGCGCCTTGTTGCGGCGCTTGCTCTTGACACAATAGGAGATGAATACCCGGTAATTACGCAGCGTCAGCGGCATATCGACGCCCGGCGGCAGGGAAAAGCGACCTTCTGCCGCCATCAGGTAGAAGGCCCTCGTGATGGCGTTGAATTTGTCCGCGTCCTTGCCCGACCAGGAGAAGTCACGCAGGCCAGACTCCACCAGATCGCCGACGCGCTTGCTGGCCATCAGGTGAACGGACAACGCGATCCCGCGCGGCAACTTGGTGCGCAGCAGACTTTCGAGCGTCAGAACCACCTGTTCGTTGGCGCCGGCCAACGGCAGCGCTTCCAGCACAAAGCCGATGGAGCCGGCATTGATGAACAGCCCGCTCTCTTCGTCGTAGTCCCGGTAGGGCAACACACTGCTCAGCTGGGGAAAGTTCATGTCACCCAACACCTTGTTGGCGGCGGCGGCTTCATCCGGCATCTTCAGCGCCGACAGCAGGCTATTGGCGGTATGGGTGACTTTATCGATCAGATTCATGCGTCAACCTCGCGAGTGGCCGCCCTAAACCACAAGCACATAGGCCCGTCCTCGTTGTCATAAATGGAGCCGATGAACCAGCCCTCCCCCGGCGGCGGAGAAGGGGTCCAGCCACGGGCATCCGGACAGTCCTCATCAAACCCCGCAAGAAAGGCCTCAGGGTCTTCATCCCGCATAAACATCACCCAGCATTCCAGGCCGTGCGACCGCAGCCAATAGGTCATCTCTGCCGATGTCTCAAGGTTTGCCTGCCGCATCGCCGGATGGGTCCAGAATCCCTGCGCGTCGCGCTCAACCGGTACAGCACATATTCCCTGCATCACACTCTCCTTAATAGACGGACTGGGGCTTGCCCCAGACGGCTGGTTTAACCACGAACAGTACCTTGCCCGGCTGGTGATAGACGTCCTGACTGTCAATCCAGGGCGCGATCCACAGCTGCGCGGTCTGCTCGGCCTGGCGGGCCGGTCGTGTGCTGCCGACACCGGCACAGCGCGGCAACGTGCAGGTACTGACGGTCGTCACGATGGCGGCCGGCGCCGCAATCGCCGGAGACGCCGGCACTGCCCGCGCCGGGGATGCAGCGCCCTGACGAGGCAACAAACGGGACGTGCTGCCGGCTGAGACAGGGACGGGGCCGGTATCTCGCCCCACTGCCGCAAAGTCGCCGTCAGCCAGGCGAGGCAATGCGGCCGCAGCCGGCTTTGCTTCGCTGCCCTCTTCCAGCGACTTGGCTTTCTCGTTGGCCTGCTCCATGGTCATGCAACTGTCGGAGGTGGTGGCGTTACAGCCGAATTCACTGCTGACGCCGGCACAGCCGGCCAGCAGCAGCACGCCACCCAGGGCGGGGAGTAAAAGCAGTGATTTCATGATGTGCGTTTTCATAAAGTCTCCTTAAAACCTGGCCGAGAAAAAAGTCATTAACGGTACAACGAGGGTCATTACCCATCCGGCGCACGTATGCATCATCAAGAACATCGGCACATCAAATTCCCAGTGAATGAAAGAACTCCCGGCAACGATTGCGACCGAGATGGGCACTATCAGTGCCAGGCATACCGACAGTGCGTAAGCAGAGGATTTTTTGTTGGGACCCGTCATTAAGAAAAATAAAGAGAGCGCCGCCGATCCCGCACACCAGAGAATGTCACGCCGAAAATCGGCCCACTTGTCGGCATCGGTCAGCAGGTGCTCAATGCGCCACATATCGAGCGCAAGCCAACCGCCCCACCAGGCCAGCAATAAAAAGACATATAGCCCCGCCATTTTTCGTTCAGTCATGATTTGGCCTCATCCTCAGAAGGCGGTGTCGGTGCAATAGAAATGCCCTGCTGCACGGCATCCGCGCTGTATTTATCCACGATGGACTGCATCAGCGTCGTTTTCCCCGCACCGGTTCGGCCGCAGACGACACGATTCCCGATTTCTGCAGAAGCGCCCCCCATGAAGGGAAAGTCATCGAAATGCCGGATAGTGGGTTTGTCGTTGTTATTCATGGTGTCACCGCTCTCCTGTTGTTGATGTGCCGAGACCGAACTGAGCCGGATCAAGCTTGCCGAGGTGGTTCAGCATCTGATCGGTGTTGAACCCGTTCAGGCTTTGCCCGGATTTGGGCTGATCGCCCCCTTCGGTCTGCCCCTGCTGACGGCTCTCTTTTTCCGCCGCCACTTCCTCGATGGTTTTCATCTGGAAGCCTTCCTGGAACACCACCGTGACTTCGTTACCGGCGCCGATCGGAATAACCGGGTGATACTGCTCGGCTCGCTTGATGTAGTAGTCGCTGAGCGTCGAGGCGGCTTTACTGGCCCCCCCGCCGATGGCCGATTTGGCAATATCGCCGGCGCCCATGCTGGCCGTTGCCCCAAGACCAACGGTCGGCTGCGCCGCCCGGCCGGCCCCCTCGCCCAACCCGTCAAGGAACCCGGCGCCCCAGGCAAAGCCGAGGATCTTGCCGTTGCGCATCACCACCTCGCCCTTGACGCCGTTCTTGCCCATAAAGGAAACGTGGCCGTCGATGTCCTGATCGATAATGTCGTCACCGCGAATGCAGCTGATTTTGCGGGTGCGCACGATGGCACGTTCGCTGGAGACGTCGCCGTAGGCTTCCATGCTGATAAAACAGCCGGTCGCGTCATAGGTCTTGCTGTTCGGCATCTCGATCCGGCCGGTCACCCGTACCTGCATCGGCACCGTGGCCGTGTTCCCGGTCACCGATGCGTTGGCATCCGCCCCCTCAATCAGGATGGATTTGGCGAAGCTGCCGGTCGGGATATAGGGGTACTTCTTTTTCCTGGGGCCGGTCTCCGGCGGCACCAGTGACTTGCGATAGAGACGGCCGGGCACAGGGATAGGCTTGTAGTCAACGTTCGGTGGCGGTGTGACGCCTTTGCCCGGATAGAACGCCGTCGGCGGCGGAACCGCGCCGCCCGGTGCCGGCGGGAACTGCGTCGGCATCGGCTCGCCCTCGGGCGTCACGCCGTTAACCAGCGGCGGTAAGGGGGCGGAACCGGGGGCCGGGTTCCCTGGTGTTGCTTGACTCCCCGGTCCGCCAAACTGTTTCAGGTTCTTGTTTTCGTCTTCCAGCACCTGCATGCGTTTCTGATCTTCCAGACGCGATTTGTTCAGCAGGTCGATTTCCTGACGCAGGGCGGTAAACTGCTTGTTAATTTCGGCCTGCGCGGCCTGAGTCTGGGTGATGGCATGCTGCTGCACGCGATCGTCAAAGGTATTGTCGACCACCCCGGTCAGGTCGGGAGCCGGTTCGGCAGGGTGCTGTGTCTCCAGCTCCGCATCCTGCGAGAAGTAATAACCGCCGCCGATGGCCGCGGCGACCGCCAGCGCGACCGCGCCCAGCCAGAGATATTGCTTGCGCTTGACCAGCACATTGATGTTCGCCATCAGCGGCCTCCCTCGGACAAGGTGATCCACACGCTCATGCGACCGCCGCCGATAATCTGCCGGGTAGGTGTATCGAACATCACCGCCCGCACACCCCGTTGCCAGAAGTCGTGCTCATTGACCCACTGGCTGGCGCTGCCGGGATTGCTGACCTCAAAACGAACCACCTTCAGGTGATGCCCTGTCCAGACCTGCTGCGCCTGTGCCCGCAAACCGTAAGGCGCGGCCAGCGCTTCCCGCGTGACCGGCATCTGCCCATAGCCGGCCGGCAACCGGCCCTCCATCAATGACTTGTTGAGCGAGACCAGCATGGACTCGTAGGGCTGCCCCTCTTCCCAGCCTTTGGCAGCCACAGAAACACCCTGGCTCTCACCCACCAGTGAGAACGTGCGGCCGACACCGGCACGCGGGACGGCGCGAATGGAATAGTTCATGCCCCGCTCGGTTTCGATCACAAAACTGAACGGCTTTTTATTGAGCGTACTCAGTACCAGCCCGCCGTTGGCCGCCGGCTCATAATTGACCAGGCTTTCATCCACGCCGCTGACGAACGTCACGCGATCGCCGGGAACGTTGAACAGGTTGGGTTCGCTGTTGCTGAGTGAAACATGCGCCTGACTGCCGTTCTGCAATGGGATAGTGACCGGCGCATTAACCGTACCGGCCTGTGCGCCGGCGCAGGCCATCAAACCGACAACCATCAGCGCATAGCGTCGTTTAGTTTTCATCGTTTACCTCAACGAACTTGGCCAGCCAGGTCACGCCCTCGCTGCGATCGATATAAAGGGAGTAGTGCTTGAGCGCTTTTTCCGGCGCGCTGTCACCGATCCAGGTACGTAGCTCGCCGCGAATATCAACACGTCCCTGGGCGGGATAGACTTTCACGCTGGTCTGGAAGAAAGCTGCATTGACGTTGCTGGCTATAATGCGGTTGGCCTCCTCGGCCAGGACAATCTTGAGGGCGTTTTGCGCCGCCGGCTTTACCTTCATGAGCAGGGTGGAATGTGAGGCGTTGACCGTCTCAGGGGTCACATTGAGACGTAACGCGACAAAGGAGAGCGCCATTTGCTCGAGATATGATGCATCAGCGCTGTTTTGCGAAACGCCGAACGGCGCCTTGAACAACATGGGAACTACCACCACCTGTTTCTCGTTCTGCAGGCGATAGTTGTTGATAGCCATGATAATGACGGCCACCGTCAGCGCAGCAATCAACAGCGCCATGACAATAAAGCCGATGGCAATAATACGGTTTGAGTTGAGACGTGCTGAGTGTTCCATTATCGCCTGCCTATTTTATCCATTTCCGAAAACACGATTCAGGGACCACCTTGTAGACGCCTTTACCGAGCGAAGTCGGTAAATACCAATATGCAAGGTCACGCAGCCAGCTACTGCCCTTCCCCTTTTTGGCTTTGTGAATGGCCCAGAACACCAATGCCGCCAAAATAATCCCCGTGATATATTTCTGTTGCCAGATAAACCAGCCGCCAGTAATAGCCACGGGGATTAATTCATCAAGACAAAACCCAAACCAGCGGTCTTGTGTTCTCAGTGTTTTCGGGAAACGGTATTTGTTCAGATCGTTTCCCGACATACCGCCCCCGATTAATACCCGGCGACTTTCATCCCCACCGCGATCAGAACAGAGACCACGATGAAGCCGGAGAGGTATTTGAGGTTCTTGGTGGCCATATACATCACGGCACCAACCAGCACTTCGACCAGGACGATCCATTTGACCATGGTTGAGCCGGAGCCTGCCGTTGCCTTCACATCGGCATCGCCGGATTGCAGCATGTCCTTACCGCCGGCGGCGAGAGCCACTTCCGGGAAGAACGAAGCCAGTACAGCAAACGGCAGGATCACCTTGAGGAAATTCACGACGCGTTGCCGAGAAAACAGCTTACGAAGTGAAAATCCCTGACGTTGGGCAACAGAAGAGCCCTGAGCGCTTAATGAAGCATTCATTTAAATTATCCTTGAATGAAGTAAATCTTTGGATGCAATAGAGAAACATCCTTGGCTTAGTATGAAATGAGATTATTTGAACAGTTAGCAGCACCCCCTTACATTATGAAAATTAAAGATATTTTGATAAAAAATAAGCTATTTTTGATGTAACCACTTGAAGTCAAATACAAAAAAAAACAAATAAAAATCATTCAATTAAAATTTAATCTCGTGGTATGAGTGTGATGAATTTGCTCTACGAGATGACCATCTACAGCTACCAATGGTTTGACTGATTGAACTAAAACAATGAAACTGTAGAATACATTCAACAACAAAGCAACACAAAACGCACCATATGATGCTTTTTAATTTCATCAAATTGAATAATAAGGAGTTTATATGTCAGGAAAAACAGCAGTAGTTGTATTCAGTGGAGGTCAAGATTCAACTACGTGCTTAGTGAAGGCTCTCGCTGAGTATGACTCCGTGCACTGTTTAACCTTCGACTACGGCCAGCGCCACAGTGAAGAAATTAAAATAGCGGAGCAACTTGCAAAGAAGCTAAACGTAAGCTCACATAAAATTTTGGACGTTAATGTAATCAATGAGTTAGCAATAAGTAGTTTGACTAGAAATGAGATTGAAGTGCCCGAACACAAAAATTCTGATTCGGATGGAATACCATCAACTTTTGTTCCTGGCAGAAACATCGTATTCCTTACCCTTGCCGCCATCTATGCATTTCAAGTAAATGCGGAAGATGTAATAACAGGTGTTTGTGAGACTGATTTTTCAGGATACCCGGACTGCCGTGATGTTTTTGTGAAAGCGTTAAACCACGCAGTAAGTTTAGGAATAGGAAGAGATATCAGGTTTGTAACGCCACTAATGTCATTAAACAAAGCTGAAACATGGGCATTAGCAGACAATATGGGATGTTTGGAACTCATCAGAGATGAAACTTTAACTTGTTACAATGGAGTTAAAAGTTTTGGGTGTGGGAAATGTGACGCATGTTTTCTACGATCGAGGGGGTTTAATGAATACGTACAAAATAAAGAAGAAATAAAAAAAAGCCTGCAAAAAAAACAGGCTATATGACCAATTAAATATTATTCTTGAGTAAGGTATTTATTAAATAGATACCTTGCTCCATACGCAGGAAAAACATTAACAATTGCATACGCCAACTTAATTATCACTTGAACAGCGATAATTCCTATTATTTGTTCGTTTGTCATCAAACCACTGAAAGCTATGAAACAAAAGACAACACTATCTATAACAGAGGCCACAAATATACTGGACAGAATCCTTATATATAAGTAGCGAGAATTCGTCAGCTCCTTGATTTTACAAAGCACATATGAATTAGCCAGCTCGGAGGTAAGAAAAGCTATAGTTGATGCAAGAAATGTTGATTGTATTTGATTAATAAGGCTATTATATGGACCATTGAATATCCATTCAGGTATAACAGGTAACTTCAGAGAAATATAAAGCAACCCTAATATTGCCGCATTAGCAACAACACACATATAAATGGCTTTTCTTGCCAGCCTAAATCCATAAAATTCATTCAGTAAATCTACTACTAAGAATGTAAACGGATAAACAAAAGTACCAGGCGTAATGATAAGATCAAAGTATTGTATATGAACTGGTTTGACTGCAGCTATATTACTAAATATATAACAAACACTAATAACCAAACAAAAAGCGACATAAGTTAACCACTGCTTTTCATTTCTATCTTTAAACTCATATTCAGTTTTAACACTTTCACCAGAGCTATATATTTTTCGACAAACCGCCGACACTTCTCTAGCGTTGAAATCATCAATCACTTCTGAAGATAGTAGTCTTTCGTATGGCATTGACATAACCCGCCCAGTATTCAACACCATAACGTTAGCTTTTCCATTGAGGATATCAAATCCAATTAGCTTATATTTTATATTCGCTTCCATACCTTTCCTCGATTATTGTACCAACAACATCCTCAGCAACTAAATGAGCCGAACTACCATCAATCACCTTCAAACTTTTGCTTGAAGTAACCACAAGAACATTTGCCTCATGAATGATAGCCTCACGACGAACGATGATCACATCACCTTTATTATAGTATCCTTTTATCTCTTTTGTTAGAAGTATTCCAACTACATTAGGACCTTCACCGAAGAAATAAGTTATAGGTGACGACATAACTAACCGTCCAATTTTTGCATTTACTGCAGAGAGTATAGTTGTATCTTTAATAATCGGAACCGCCAACGGGTTCATGTTACCATCGATGGTTACTAACTTATTAGATAACTCCTTTTCTTGTAAATCAACAGATTGAATTTCTTTAAATGAAACACCAAAGAATCCGGCTACTTTTCGAAGAGTATTTTCCTGAACGCGCTCTACCCTACCTTCAAGGATCTTATATATAGTAGTTCGATTAACACCGGCACCATCACTCAAAGAAACTTGTGTCTCCTTTCTCGAAGAAAGAAGGTAATTTATATTCTTTTTTATTATCTCGGTATTATTCATGGCATACTCATGATCAAATAATAGTGATGGTTAGTCAAAAGATGATACATGAAAGACATCAGATGATGAAATAAACATAGCACAGCATGAACTACACATTATCAACAGTTCTTGATTATGTGGATTTTTCACCTCCTAACACTATGTAAAATCATAATAAAGGAGGGGGCCATGATACCAAAAAGACTAAAAGATGCCAGAATATCAAATGGTTATACACAGGAGCAGTTGGCTGAACTTGTAGGTATACAAGGGGCCAATTCAAGCTCAAGACTGTCAAGTTACGAAGTCGGCAGAACAGAACCACCTTTCAGCTTAGTAGTAAAAATAGCCAACTTATTGGATTACCCAGAGTATTACTTCTATACGATAGATGATGATTTAGCCTCAGATCTTCTTGAAATGCATAGAAATAGAACAAATCCCTCCAAAAATGAATTCTACAGTTCAGTAATAGAAGAGAAAAAATTAGCTAAAAAAGTTGAAGATGCCAAAAGATTAGCAATTGAAATAATTGACTGCCTAAATAAATAGAAATCAGCAAGCATAATTACCTCACTCCAAAAAGCGGCATGAGGTAATTAATTTATTGATGATAGCTCATTCGTTAGCACTATCTGAATCAACACCAATAAAAAAACGCTCTAACTTGTCATTAACAGATTCATTTATTTCTGAAATAATTTGCTGGTAGTTATTGAGTTTTGGTTTATCTGCAACATGTGGAGCTAGAGTACTTGCACCAAGAACCTTTGCCATTGCAAGTTGAGTTTTCAATACGTTTTCCAAAAGAGTTTTGTTAAACTCCGTCTGATTAAAAGGGTCATCTTTTCTTTCCATCTGTGCCTCATAGACTCTGAGACCGAGTTCAAGAAGCATGGAAATAACACTAGATGTACTTACTTCAGTTTCAGCAGCCCCTTCTTGACGGCGCTGTTCAACAATTGCGTGAATCTTTTCAACCGCCTCTTTGCTGACATATGCTTGAATTCTTGCCATATAACTTTTACTCCATGACATTATTAGCTGACAGATAATCTGTATGTATTTTGAGTTAGCATGCACGAATCAAATCCGACTCTAATTGCGAGTCTAATGATAACTATAAAAGCGTAAACACACAACTCGCCTCTAGGGTCGTCCCTGTTTATCTATATGAAATTTAGTGATAACTCTATATAGAGTTGTGTATAAACTCGAATAACGACTCTAGTTAGAGTCCTTTAAGACTCTAGTTTCTTTCAATGTTAAAGTATAACAACAACCTAAAATAAATAACTAACTGTTTTAAATGAATAATTCTGCAAAATACAATTTTGCGTGGGGTGTGATGCAGTTACCCCAAAGAGCGCGAATTTGTTGACTCGAGATCCCGAAAAGGCTAGATTTTCACCAGGGCTAGAAATTTTAAGGACACCATGAAGAACATCATCGCAGCGTTAATGCTATTCTGTTCAACGGCCGCTATGGCTGATTGTTTTGACATGGCAGGCCGAGATTATCGTATCGACCCGGATCTGCTACGTGCTATTTCATGGAACGAGTCACGTTTTAATCCCGTGGCTATCGGCCCAAACCCTACAACAGGCTACGGCGTGGGGTTAATGCAAATTGACTCACAGCACTTTAACTCACTCTCATTGATAGGTGTGTCAGAACGGCACCTGAAGCAAGATCCGTGCATGAACATCTACACTGGTGCTTATTATCTCGCGATTGCATTTAAGAAGTGGGGAACGACCTGGCAGGCAGTGGGTGCTTATAATGCAGGGTTCAAAGACTCTCCAAAGCAGGCGCAACGACGTTACAAGTATGCGAGTAAAATCGAGAAAACCTACCGGGCGATAAAAGCCAGCAAGCAGCAACCCCTCCTCGTCCAGAACCCGTAGTTTATCCACATATGCACATAAGACAAAGCCAGTGAAGTTTCCCATCACCCTAATGGGAAACGAACGGGAGCGGTTATTTCACCGGATCAAGGTGAAATAACGTCGATTGTGTAGATGTGGGTAAGCGGATCGCAGAGTTAACAGACACCACCAAAAAACGGTCACGTTTTTTGGGGCTAACCTGGGCGCCCCTTTGGGGCAGCGGGAGCGGGAAATGTATTTCCCGCTGGGTGGGCGGGGAGAATAAGATGCGCCCCCTCGATGGGGACGCATCTTATCAGCGCGCGACCACTCAAAAACGTCGTAGCCTGGAAGAATGGGCGCATCACAATCAAAATGGATGTAGCCTGTGCGGTGATATTTAACATGGTGAATTAGAAACCGCCTCAGCGCCTTTGATGCCCCTTGCGACTTTAATACCCGCAGCCGCCAACGATAATCCGTCAGCACCAGAATATAACCGTACCGGATGTTAACCACCCAGGAACTAAAAGCCGCTTGCCCTGCCATTGTCGTTAACAGCTCATTATCTTCCGATGTAAAATGTGCCGTACTGCATACCCGTAAATTTTCCGTTTGCATCTTTCACCTCGTTATTTCATACTGTCCGCGCTGTGTTAACTGTACGTTCTGTAGCAGTGTTCGGCCCCGGTATTGATGGGCGTCATTACCGGGGCACCCTGTTACTTCATTCGGTTTTTGAATTCATCCGCAATCAGCCATAACGCACGGTTCAACTTAATATCGCCATCGATACCGTTGACCGCTCGAGTCCGGGTATTTTTACCGGTCGCGCTTTTACCGGGTAATCCGCCCTTAATCATGTTTTCCTGCACGCGCTGGAATGTCGTCCATAAATCATTGCCGTAATCCTCACGCCGACGCGGACGCAAAACTTGCGACGGCGTGATTGGGGATTTATCTTCATACTCGTAGCGATAACTTAACGCCGCCCGCGCAAATAATTCCTGGTCGCGCTCTGACAGTGAAATGCATTTCATGGTATCGAGGTCATTATCGACGCGGTCAAATATGCCGAGCACTTCATACGCGCCCTCAATCACCTGCCCGACCACATCCCCTTTATGCGGCACACGAACATCACCGAACGATTGGCCAAATACCATTCCGTTGGCACAGACATAGCGGAACATGCCGGGGATCATTTGGTAACTGCTGCTCCCGTCGTGGCTGTTCAATAATACGATTTCGGGCACTTCCTTATTGCCGGAGACAATCATATTTTCCCGACGCAGCCGCAGCATGTGTTTGGTATGGCCGCGTTTGCTTTCATCCCGAACGCGGGTCTGACAGGCATAAAACGGCTGAAAACCTTCCTCCCGTAATTTATCCAGCAGCGTAATGGTGGGAATATACGTATAACGGTCACTGCGCGAATCGTGTTTATCTTCTGAAAACACGCTCGGCACCACGTTCATTAATTCGTCGTTGGTTAACGGGCGATCTTTACGGATGGCGTTATAACGGCCAAAACGGGAAGTCAGACGCATGATATTCTCCTTGCTCTTTGAGTAATGCCGGACACTTATTTTAGACCGGCGATGAATTAACGGTATGAGTGATTGATAGCCAGCTGAAGGTGCAGCCGATAACGCGCATGTTCCCAGGCAACGACGCCGGTCTCGCCAAAATAGGCACCGGCCAGACGCTGCGCCTTAATCCAATGTTGCGCGACGGCATACGCAATTTTCGGTTTATCTGACGGCGAGTTATCGACGCCGTTAAACACCACCCGATCCGTCATCGTGTTAAAAATTTCATACAGCGATTGCGCCAGTTCGTCAGGGGACAAATACACGCCGTGTAATTCCTCCATCAATGCCAGTTGACGGATCATGATGTTTTCCGCGTCGGGATATTTTCCTGCCCATCGTTTGGAAGATTCTCTGGTGGCGGTGTTGACGTTTTGCGTGTTCATCCTGCTCTTGCTCCTCTCTGGTGGTTATTCCATCGTTCGGTGAGTTCCCTGGCGGCAAAGGGCGACGGAGCAACGGCGTAAGGAGACACGCAAGGGGCGAGACGAAAAGTTTTTACCTGGAAAAAGTTTTCGGTGAAGTGCATTTAACCCCTTGCGGGGTGACGCGACGGTGCTACGAACAGCCCTCCGCCGTGGAACGGCCGTCCGATGGCGCACCGGAAACTCAACGAGGAGGAACACGGCCGACACGGCGACAAGCCGGGGCGCCCTTAGCGTTCCTCGCCAGGGCGAGGGACAGTGAAAAGCGGCGCCGGCATCGCCGGCTGCAAGCGTGCCCATCGCGTGACGGATGGAAGCCCGTCAGGGGGGAGACGGCGTGCCGGCTCCCTGCGCAGCACGACAGCCGGGCCCGAAGGGCACGCCCAGGCATCATGCGGAAACCCGATTCACCCCAGAAATACTGGCAGCCGGAAAGGGAGAGGTATAAAAACCGGCACCAGGTCTTTGTGACAGCGTGCGAGAAGAGAAAGAATGGCCGGTGCCGCAGGCGCCGGCCATTCTTTCTGTTCGTCTTTTACCGCGCGGTGCTGACCGGAGTCACCGCCACCGGAAATAGGGCGTCGTGCCCTCCTCCGTTCCCAGGTAGCACACGGCGTCGTCATAAAACGCCCAGTATTCCCGCCCCGATCGGTAAATTCGCCCGGTAACGGCAGCGTGTCGTTTTCTGCCATGCATTATCGGGCAGGATCGCCCTGCCCTCCTCCCTCGGTTATTATCGATACATTGGCCAGCGCGTAGACGTCACGCGATACCAAAACGGCGTATACATCTCGCGCTGATACTTCAGTGTCAGGCTGTTGCCGATCACCACGCGCGCCGGGATACCCAGCAGCGACAGCTGGATGTAACACATCCGCGCCGCCACCGGATCGATGTCCACGCAGTCGGCGCGCAGCTGCGTTTGCGGGTTATAGCCCCGCGCCAGCATCACTTTGGCAAACGCGATCACCATTCCGCCCGCACCGCAGGTCGGTTCGGACAGCGTGATATACGGCTCTGTATCCAACGCCGCCAGCCGATCACCGGCCACCAGTCCCGCCATCAGCTCGGAGAGATGAAACGGCGTGAAAAACTGGCCGATGTTGCCGCTGCCCAGTTCGAGTTCCATAAACAGCGAGCCGAGAAAATCCCCCATGCCCTGATCCAGCCCGATGACCAGCAACGAAAGCAGCTGCGCCATGCGCTGCGCGTCTGCCTTCTCATAGCGCTGTATTGTGGCCATATACTCCGCCTCGATATCCGGCGACTTTAAACATGCATTCTCCAACGCGCAGGCTGCCAACTTCACAAAATCGCTGAACACTTCGTAGCGATGGTGATTACGCGCCGTTTCGCGGAACGTGGACAGAAATGCCTTACGCGGATCATCGCCGGTGATTATCCGGTTCCGGGTCGGTACGAGTACGGCAGGTTTTGGTTGTTGTGCCTCATCAACCCTGGCGTTCTTTTCCGCCGGGCATAACGCATCGACGGGTACGGAAAACAGGTCATCAAAAGAGAGTTGCGACACTATATTTACCTCCGGGTCAGTGAATAGCCGCCCCGAAAAACGGGGCGGCTCGCGTTATCAGGCCATCGCCCGCGTTAACTCCAGCGCACGCAGAACGTGCCCCCACTCACTGCCCCGCATCGACGGCACCCGTACCGATTTGCCCTTGCGAACACATCCGGCGATATGACGCCCGAACGACCGCAGATCCGGATCGACGTCGGCGGCGGCTATATCGCCGCGCGCGATCCGCCGCTGGCGTTTCACCTGCTCGCACTCAGCCTGCAGGCGCTTTACATACTCGTCGGTTACTGTCATGATGCTTGGGTCTGTTGATTTCATGGTTGAGATTCCATGTAGTTTGATAGAACGCCGGTCTAACTTTCTGAGGGGTAAACCGGCATGAGGAAGCAGCGGAAACGCTGCTTTTTTCATTTCTGGGTCTTCGTTTCCCGGCTGAGCACCTCCTTATTGATCCGCGCCAAAATGGCGCTGTGCGATAACGTCACCACGTCACGGAACTTAAAATAGCGATCGCCGACTTTGGCGAAAATGTAGGTAACGTCCCCGCAGTACATTTCGGCCAGCTTGAAAGTTTCGCTATGTGCATCTCCCTCCCAGTCTTTCGGGTACAACACCGCGATCGCGTCCATAAACTCCGTCAGGGTGATCTCCACGACTTCTGTGCGTGCTTCTTGCTCCCTCAGCTGCCAATAAGCGGCCTCGGTACTTGCATCCCACGCCATGCGGTTTTCAGTGCTGATTTCGGTTTGATACATCGTTTTTTCTCCTCTGTTAGGGTGGTTTTCCCCATATCTCCCAGAGTGTTCCTTCGTGGCGGTGTTGACGTTGATGTTGACGTTCTGTGTGTTCATGCTGTTCTCCTTCCTGGGTGGGTTATCTATCTCTCGTCGGAACCTTGCGCGGCAAAAAGCTGACGTAGCGACGGCGAACGGGTGACAGCAAGGGCGCCGCTTGCGGCGTGCACTTCACCCTTGCGGGCAACCGGGCGACGGTGCTACAAAAGCGGCCGCGTAAGGGCCGATGAGAGATAACCACCGGTGAGATGAGCAGGAACACACCCGACACGGCGAAAAGCCGGGGCGCCCTTAGCGATCGCCGGCACAGCGGCGAACAGTGAAAGTGGCGCCGGCATAGCCGGCTGCAAGCGCAGGTTGTTGCCCCTGGCTTTCAGACCTTAGCCGGCAGGCCCGAAACCGCTATGCGGGTTCGGCGAGACTTGACGCCCGCGCGCGGGCGACTAGTCGAGTAGGGCTCGAGGGCTGGGCGCTTGCGACCGGCCACCGAAGGAAGCGCCAGCTGGCGTATTGTTGTTTGCAGCTGTTAGCACCATATTCAAAACATGGGAAACGCCGAATCCAACCAAGAAAAGGCCCGATGCTACCCCACGGATTAACCACACAGCGAATCGCTTACACTAATGAATGGACATAGCACCGAGCGGATATGATTCATAACGCACGTAAAGGGGCCAAGCTAATAAGCAGGCAAGAAAAAGGCGCCGCCAGGCGCCTTGTTATTATTCTGCTTTCTTTTTTGGCCCGTTAAAACACCGGTCCTTACCTTGATTTACGCATTGATATCAATTCACAAAAGGCTATCACTACGACTGACACTATCACCGGAAATGCCCATGATTGCCACGTATCACTGGAGCGAGCAATAACAGGCACCTTATCCCGAAGCAGTATTTCCAATAATTCGTATGCTCCGAGGCTCAAAATCCACCAAATCATGATTAATTTCATAATATTATTTCCTTATTAATAATCGATGAGTTTATTGACAACAGCAGCCTAATCACCGCTACCGCCATCCCTATTCATCAATAGTTTCAATGGGAAGGAAACGACCGAACAAAAAACGCCCAAATACATCAATACACTGGACAACTGAGAGGCCATCTCACCCATTCCACTAACAACGTTTGAAAAAGGCGAGTTCAGAGGTTCCGCTGGTGTAAATTCCGCTCCATAAAACATGTTAAATACAATAGATACCAAGATAAAAATCAGCCCAGAATACAACAAACTAGCATTGCATATTGCGCTTAAATGTTTATGAATCTTTTGAAACGCACCATTTTTTGCCTGTTTTGTCAGGAAAACAATAGCACATGACATCATCAAAACTATCGCAATAAACCCAAGCATATTAATCTCCAAAATAATTTATTTTACTAACTCTCGATATTCACTACATTACCTTTACTTAGGCATCACAATCAAATGCCCGTAACTTGTTATTGTGTCGCTAACCGCTTCTTACAGTCGGGTAGCAGCACATCAGGCGATTGGGAATTCGGGCATCATTATCAGCCCTGTCAGCAGCGGATAGATCGCCGTTGATCAGACTGACCTGTAGACAATTTTCCCAGAATGGCCTCGCTGACCAGAGGTAGCAATCCAGTTCGGCAAGGCATGGGAATCGGCTCGTCCACGCCTGTACCAACCCGAACAAGTCACAATCCGCTATTCCCTGTTGCTTAGCACGGCGTACCCAGCGATTAAGTTCCCCCGGAGTGATGAACGCAAGCTCTATCTCCGCCTGTGCTTTCCGCACCTGGTAACGACGCCGTTTATGTTGTCGGATGTTGTCATCGATGCGCGCCTGCCGGGTGTGTTTCATCGTCAGCCGATGCTCGAACCGCTGACGGCGGCGGCGGTTCACTTCTGGAAACAACGTGTCGCGGGTGTCGCCCGGCAACGGAGAATAACAGTGCTCGCCCCTGCTGGCGATAAGGGTGTCGAGCGCGTCCATATAGTCTTCTTTGCGCGTGGCACGGCGGCGGTCGCCGGGCCGGTAGGTTACATCAATCATGCGAAGATCCTTGGCTGAAAGTGTGGGCCGTCCTGTTAACTGGCGGAAAAACGCCGTAGCATATGGGTAGACGGGCAACCGTCTGCCCGTTTCACGCCGGGCTTCGACCTGCGCGATGGCCTGCCAGACGGCCTGCAGATACGGGTGCCACGGCACCAGAGCGAGATGATTTGGGATCACAGGCAATGCCCTCCCATCCGCAACGCGACTGCCAGCTTTTCCGGCCGCCAGAAACCCCGCCGGTAATAGCCGGCCACGGTATGCAGCACCCGGTTGACCGTGGCCGGGGTGTAATGCTCATCCAGGTACAGCCACGCCAGCGACTGACCGCCTTCAAACGGCAGCGTCATTGACCAGTTCGGCACCTCCGCGCCCGCACTGCACAAGTAGAGCGCTGTCGCCTCATCCCCTGCCGGGCTTATCCGGCATACCACCGGCACGCGCCCGCAGAACTCGCAGCCCTCTTCCGCCACCACGCGCCAGCCTTCCGGCAGCGCCAGTTGACCCAGCACCGCGCAGTTGAGCATCACCCGGTACTCCCTGCCCCGATCGCGGTACTGCTCCAGTTCGTCGGCGCTCATCGCCGTCAGTGTTTCCAGATTGAATGCATTTTTCATCGCTGTTTTCTGCCGCCCGATGGGCGGCAGCTCCCTGTCTGTTAGGCGGCGGCGCTGTTGTCAGCGTCCTGTAAGGTGGTGGTGTCCTCGGCCACCGGCAGCAGGCACTCCGGCACCCAGCCGCTGGCGGTCAGCTCGTCCTCGGCCAGCTGCGCGGCGTCGCCCTTCTTCATCTTGAGCACCGAGGCCGCCTGCGCCACCTTCCCGGCGTCAACCAACGCATCGCTCATCAGCTCCTTGCTGATCCGCCCGAAGTAATTGGCCTTGCTCGGTTGCCACCAGTCGCGCAGCGTGAAATCCAGCGCGTGCTCGAGCGGCGTCAGGGCATCGCCGACTTTGCCATCCTTTGCAGGCCACAGCTGCACGGCATCGAGCGACAGGCCGACGCAGTACGCCAGCAGCGCCACGACCTCGGCCTGTTCCCACGTCAACAACCATGAGAAATCGGTATTCCACTCCGGCGGCAATTTCGCCTCCCACTGCGCGTGCAGCTCGCCCAGCTGGCGATCGGCGCGGCTCCCTTCTGCCGTCGGGGCTTTGGTCAGCAGCTCCCCACGTTTTGGAGTCATGCTGGTTTGAAGCAGCGAACTGGCGTAGCGTGAACCGAACACTTTCACCGCCAGCGTGTGGGTGTGTAGCGCCAGCGCGACGGTCGGGTTCTCGACCAGCGCGCCCATCACCGCCAGTGTGCGTTCCGCCGACAAACTGGTGATCAGCGCCGCCGACAGCCCTTTTTCCTTGGTTTTCGGTGCCGCCGCCTCAGTGGTCGCTGCGCCCTCGCCGTTGTCATCAGCGCCATTCCCGGAGATTGCTTCGCTCGCCCGCAACACGATCCCTCGCTGATAAACCACCTCCCCATCACGCAGGGACGCCACTACCCCGCCGCTGCTGCGCATCGTCTGCGGCCATGAACGGACGATTGCCTGCGCGGTCAACCGCTCAAGATCGGCCTGTACCGCGTCGCTTTCGACGTTCAGCGCGTGGGTATCGATATCGGCATCCGCCGCCTCGAATGCCGCTTCCAGCTCACTGAACCGCGCTTTCAGCCGTTTGATCTCGGCCTGTTCGTCAGCGGTAAATTCCGGCTGCGGTTCGGCCAGCTCGCGGTACAGCTCCGCATCCTCACCCCACGTTTTAATGGCCGAAATGCGCCCTTCCGCCCAGCTCCAGCCCTCGTCCTCTGCCACCTGCTGCGCCAGCGCGTGCAGTTTTTCGCGGGCAAGACGCTCCAGCATCGCCGGTTCGGTCAAAAAGCCCTCGTCGGTAAACAGATCAAATTTGAAGGTGCCGCCCGCCGCTTCGTAGACTTCGCGCCCGACGAATGCCAGCTGGTTGTTGTCTCTGGCCGAGACTTCGCCTTTCAGCACCGCCTCGCGCAGGTGCTGCGGCGCAGCCGCCCAGCCGTGCGCGTTGTCCCACACGTCACACTGACGTTGATGATCGTCGGTGGCCGACAGCGCCTGCAGCTGGTCGAGGGTGATCTGGTCGTCGGCCAGCGCATCAAGCAGCACCGGCGCCATTGTTGCCAGACGCAGACAGCGCTGAACGTGGCGCGTGCTGAACCCCAGCAGATCGCCGATCTGTGCCGGAGTTTGCCCGTCTGCCGACAGGTCGCGGAACGCTGTAACCTGATCGGCCGGGTGCATCTGCTCGCGCTGGCTGTTCTCCATCATCGACACTACGCGCGCCATCGCCTTGTTGACGACCAGCACCTCAACCGGATAATCGTCGGTCACGACGCCGTCCGGGGTGGTCTTGTCGGCGTCTTTATCAAGTGACATTAACCAGCGCAGCGCCAACGTGCGGCGCTCACCGGCGGCAACGCCGTAGCGGCCATCCTCCATCTCGAACACGACCAGATTCATCAGCAGACCGGCTGAACGGATGGCGGCGGCCAGCCCCTCGATCGATGCCTGCGAGGATTTTTTTTTTGCGCACGTTCAGGTCGGTCAGCACCAGTTGGCCGAGCGTGGCGGTTTTGCGCACGGCCTTGGCCAGCGCCGCCTCGATTTTTTCAGAGAGCGCGCTTTTCTTGGTGGTTTTGGCCGGACGGGTTGTCTTGCCCTTGGTTGGTGCTTTAGACTCAGTCATAGACATGGTGTAGCTCCTTCAAGTTATTGCCTGTTGAGCCAGCGTCAGAAGTTGACGCTTCCGCGCTGGCGGTGAGAAAGCGGCAGCGATGCCGCTTTTTTATTGCCCTGAATTCATGCGCCAGTGGGTCATCGTCATCTGATCGCTGGCAGCCACCGGCCAGCCCCCGACGATCCACACCGAAATGGTGTCGAAATCCCCAAAGTCAGCGAACACCTCTTCCGCCCCTGCCGGTACAACCGGGGGTTCAATGGTGCCGGTCGAGCGACCGCACACCGCCTTCACATAGCAAAACAGGTCATACACCTGCGGTATGGTCAGAGCACTGCTGGTCTGTGCGGATGCTGCTGTAGGCTTCGTTGTCGCGCCGTTGACGTTTTGTTGAGCCATGTTGAAATCCTCCGTGGGGTGATAACTGATGCCGCTGTGAGTATTCGCCGTCGCAATAAACTGATTCAGCACGGCGAAGAGCGGCACCAAGGGGCGGAGACAAAAAGTTTTTTTGACCGCAGGGAGGAAAAAGTTTTTGGCGGAGTTCATACACCCCTTGGTGTTCAAGCGAGGCGCTGTGCTGTTATCAGTTGCGGCGGGAAGACTTACTGCGGCTAAAGCCCCTGGAAGGTTGAACACGGATCAACCCGACACGACGGCGCGACAGCGGCCGGCGGGGCGTCAACAACGGCCTGCAGCCAGGCTGCAGGACAGTGAGTGCGGCGCCGGCATCGCCGGCTGCAAGCGGGGTTGCGTGAGGATGGAAGCCCGCAGGGGGAGACGGCCGGCCGGCTCCCTGCGCAGCACGACAGCCGTCCCCAACGGGGCACGCCCAAGACTAACGCATGAGTCCAACATAGAATCACCAATCTGGCACCAACAATGAATTCAAGTTGAATTCAACTATGAATCCCACCTAAAAAAACGATAAAAATCATACTAAAGTGAACCAAAAATGGAGTTCAGTTAGACGCCTAAAAAGAATCCAAAAAGGAATTCATAAAAGGATTCACAAAGGATTCCACAAATGTCTAACGAAGGTTACCTTTAAAGAATCCACAAAAGAAACCACACACGGTAACCTTTTAGAATTCACAAAAGAATTCATTAAAGATATCACAATGGATTCATATGAATTCAGCAAAGCCCTCATATAATGCACACGACAAGAATTCTAAATGAATTCCACTAGAATTCCCAGTTGACAACACAAAGGAATTCCTCAAAGATACCAACATGAATTCAGATGAATTCTTACAAGACATCAACGGAGGGTCAATGTATGCCAGTCATTGTGTTCGTATCCCCAAAAGGTGGGGCAGGAAAAACCACGTCTGCCTTGGCACTAGCTCTACAGATAGCAAAAAGAGTTCCGGTAACAGTCATCGATGCAGACCCGAATCACCCGATTAAATCCTGGTCTGAAGGGGGGGGTACACCTGAGAGCATGACAGTCATTTCAGATGTAAGCGACAAGACGATAGGGGAAACAATCGCAGATGCTGCGACCAAGACCCCCTTTGTGATAGTTGATTTAGAAGGCACAGCTGCAACCATTGTAGCCTACGCAATTGCCGAGTCAGACTTTGTCGTAGTCCCAACCCAAGGTTCCCAGCTTGATGCAGAACAAGCCAGTAGAGCTTTTGGTTTAATTCGCGCCCATGAGCGAGGCATTCAGAAGCATAAGCCTGATTACAAGCTACCTTATGCTGTTTTGTTCACTCGCACCTCAGCAGCGATACAGAGTCGTGATACCAGGCATATTAGGAAGAGCTTCGAAGCAGGTGGCATTCCTTTTTTTGAAACCGAATTAAACGAACGCGCTGCATTCAAAGCAATGTTCTCGTACCGGCAACCTCTTGAAATGCTCCCTACAAACGAGGTTTCAAATGTTGAAAAAGCCATCGAGAACGCAGAAGCCTTTACGCGCGAAGTTATTGGCAGAATAACCGCCGGCACTCCGGTTACACCATGACAGTAGGGGGAATAAACCATGAGTCGTGTTGATCCGTTAGAGAATTTGAAAAATTTTGAACCTAAAGCTGCCGTCGAAAAAAAATCAAAGCAGAGCGATGCAGAAATTGAGGAGCTGGCAAACCAACACGGTTTTGTTGGAAGGCAAACAACAGCGCTATCTCAGCCCGTTGAACGCTCAAGACGACGTTTCAAGACAGGGCGGAATATACAAATCAATATTAAAGGTGAACTTGAAACCAAGAATGAGTTATACCGCATCGCCGATCTAATCGACCAGCCATTAGGTGAGACTCTCAAGCGTGCATTGGCGGCTTTACAGCGAGAACTGGATCAAGCAGAAGGCTCTGCGTAATAGTTAAAAGCGGGAGGGCAGGGGCTCCCGCCCATTTGAATGAACAGCTCCGGCCCAATCTCTCATAAAGGTATACCTTTGTGAGAGCTAGGGTGATTTGTTCAAAAAAAGTATCACATAACTTGATTTAGTAAATTTGATACGCAAAAATCTCATCATCTAATGTCTAGTGAGATTAAATCGTATGGCGCTCGTCGGTTATGCTCGTGTATCCACGACAGATCAGGATCTGACACATCAGATAGCGGTGCTGACTTCAGCCGGCTGCCGTAAAATCTTCTCGGAGAAAATGACCGGCGCCAGGAAAGAGGGCCGTCAGGCACTCGATGACTGCCTTGATTACTTGCGAGAAGGGGATACGTTGGTGATCACCCGTATCGATCGCCTGTCACGCAGTCTGCGCGACTTACAGAATCTGGTTCATGAGCTTGAAGGGCAAAACATCAAGCTCAGGGCGACAGAGCAGGCCATCGATACCTCTTCGGCGTCCGGCAAGGCTTTCCTTGATATGTTGGGCGTATTCGCCGAATTCGAGACACGCCTGCGTCAGGAACGGCAACGGGAAGGCATTGCCCGCGCGAAAGCCAGAGGGGCATATAAAGGAAGAAAACCCACCGCTCAGGCGAAAGCGCAGCAGGTGATTGAATTGACGATGGCCGGACTCACCCGCGAAGCGGTTGCCGACCAACTGGGCATTGGCAGGGCCAGCGTCTACCGAATATTAAAAACCTGGCGACAGCAACATCCCGACGCTATTCTGCCCGGAGAACGGGTGAAGCCTTCGCTCAGCCATAGTGAGCCGGCGGCCGAACATGTTACGATAGTCCCATGAAAAAAAATCCAACGCCCCATGATGCCACTTTCCGGCAATTTCTGACGCAACCCGAAATTGCCCGCGACTTCATGGAGATACATTTGCCGGCCGAACTGCGGGCCATCTGTGACCTCAGCACGCTGAAGCTGGAGTCCGGCTCCTTTGTCGAAGATGACCTGCGCCAGTATTTCAGCGACGTGCTCTACAGCCTGAAAACCAACGACGGCGCAGACGGTTACGTGCACGTGCTTATCGAGCACCAGTCCAGCCCGGATAAGCACATGGCGTTTCGCCTCATTCGATACGCTGTCGCCGCCATGCAGCGTCACCTCGACGCCGGCCACAAAAAGCTGCCGCTGGTCATTCCGGTACTGTTCTATACCGGCAAACGCAGCCCGTATCCTTACTCGACCAACTGGCTGCAGGAGTTTGATGATCCGACGCTGGCCGGGAAACTGTACACCGGCGATTTTCCGCTGGTTGATGTGACGGTCATTCCCGACGAAGAGATTATGGGTCACCGCAGCATGGCCGCACTGACCCTGCTGCAGAAACATATTCGCCAACGCGACCTGGCCGAGCTGACCGACAAGCTGTCCGCCATTCTGCTGGCCGGTTATCTCTCTTCGCCACAGGTGATTTCGCTGATACACTATATTATCCAGGCCGGTGAATCGGCGAATGCAGAGGCATTTGTCCGCGAACTGGCCCTGCGGGTTCCGCAACACGAGGAGGAACTGATGACCATCGCACAACAGCTTGAACAAAAAGGTATCGAGAAGGGTATCGAACAGGGTATCGAACAGGGTATCCAGAAAGGTATCCAGTTGGGTGAACAACGCGGTATTGAAAAAGGGCGCAATGAAGGCAAACTCGAAGTTGCCCGTACCATGCTGGCCAACGGCCTCGATCGCGACGCGGTGATGAAAATGACCGGGCTGACCGCTGACGACCTGGCCCAAATTTGCCACTAATCCTTTGCGTCGACGGGCAGGGCAGCCATTGTCAGATAAAACAACATCCGTTTCCCCGGAAAACACCACCTCAGCGCTCAGCCATCTGGCGTTCTGCGCCCTCGCGGCGCTGGGGCTGGCGCGCCAGGACGGTATCGCCGGCACGCCCTATGCCGAAAACCTGTTCCTGATCCGCTGGCTGGCCACCGCCCAAAAGCAAAAACGCTTCCCCGGGAGCGTCGCGATTGATATCCAGTGGTTACTCGACCGCGGCCGTAAGCACGGCCCGGCGGGCAAACTGCGCCAGCATCTTGAGTATCTCTGGCGTTCCTGCAGCGGCAATCTGGCCGCTCAGTCCGACCTGTTCCGTCTCACCTACGCCTCTGAAACCCTGAAAGACCAGGGCTGGGACAATTATGTGCTGGATGCGAAAGAGTGGAAGTCCGGCGTCGTGCCGACACCGTCACAGCATAACGGGTTCTATGTCGAAAAAACGGCGCTGAACGCCGCTTTTGCCCTGGACGGTCGCCATCTGCACTCTGTCACATTTCGGGTGATCGGTGACGCCGACCGGTTTATGCATGTGATGGCCGAGTACGGACTGTGTACGCGCCGGCAGGGCAGCACGTCAGCCTACCACACCATAGCGCTCGAACCAGCATAATACCGCTACCGTCACGGTTCACATATTCCGCCAACGGCGCCGTCCCCTGCTGCCAAGACGATATCCACAAATTTGGGGGATAACCTGTGCGCATCGCCGGTAAAAATATTCACCTCAAAATGTGGGGCTAGTGCCCACCTCGCGGTTGACCTCACTATAGTCCCTTACCATTCCTCGTCGGTTTTATATTATACTGGTTATACATACAGTGTGGTTATAATAACACGTTTCGTTTCCGACCAGAGGAGAACGCCCAATGAGCAATGTATCACGACCCCGCTAACACAGGACGTGGCCAAGTCGCGCTAAAGCACTGTAAGCGCCATTACCGCCACCGAGAAGGCGTTCAGCAAAGGTGCTAATGCACAAGGGCAACAATCCCGACCGGTCCGCTCGGCCTCGACATTGTGATCGGTAGGGATCTTCAGGTCGCCGCATCACCCAAATTGGGTTCCGGCGTAGAACCCCTTCCTGTTTGATTATTCCATTCGCCACAGATCCGGGTCGTTCGGCATGCCGTTTCTCGCCACGAGCGTCGCGCCCGCCGGCGCGGTGCCGTCACTGACACGGCGGACCTGTGCTGGCGCCCGTGCCAGGCAATAGCGCAGGCGCTGCAGCACCGCTTCTATCACGTGGTCGTCTGCCTCACGAAGCAGTACCTGCTGCCAGCGCGTGGCGGCACGCCGCCACAGCCCCTGCGACTCCAGGCGAAGAGCCGTTTTATCAGCAGGCAAAGCAACATAAGGCGAAGTGTTACCACGACAATAATACTGCGCACCCATAGAATCTCTCCTTATCGAGGGTTATGCCAAAACCGCCAACATTTTCGGCTAGAGGTTTTACACCAAGGATATTGTGGTCAACTTGATTATATTATGGTCAAAAGCACCAAGCAGTTCATGCTTAGCTATCAAAAAAGCTGCTATAGCGTGTGTTCGAGTATTTGGCACATTTTTTGTATAACGTTAATGCTGGCGAAATAAAGCTGGTTAAATATTCTGAGTCATAACCGTTATGGAGAACATCATGTTTGGGAAAGCTGAAGACAAAGTAAAAGAAGTTGCTGGCGAAGCGCAGGAAAAATACGGTGAACTGACCGACGATTACGGGCACCAGGTAAAAGGAGCGGCCCGTAAAGTCGCGGCACAGGGGAGTCAGGCAGCTCAGGAGGCTGCTGAAGTCGTACGTGATAATGTGGAAAACAATCCATTTGCGGCGATCTCCATCGCTGCAGGCATTGGCTTACTGATTGGTCTGCTCATTGGCCGTAAATAAGATAAACGCGGGCGCAAAGCCCGCTTTTTCTGATAGTAGGTGCTTTACTATAATTTAAAGGAGTTAAAAATGAATATATTAAATATAGTTATCCTTTCTGCAACATTGGTATCCTGTAGTGGCACACTGATACTGGCCACCTGATCGGAAGGTGATATTCTCACTTCCCCAACACCACAGGTGAACCAATGGCAAAACATTTCACGGCAGAATTTAAGCTCGAAGCAGCAAAACTGGTTGTCGACCACGGCTATACCTACGTTAAGGCCGCAGAGGCAGTTAATGTCAGCCATTCGGCTATTACCCGCTGGGTTAATAAACTGAAACTCGAGCGTCAGGGGAAAACGCCTGCCGGGCTTCCTCTGACGCCAGAACAGATTGAGCTGCGTGAGGCGAAGAAGAAAATTCAACGCCTTGAAATGGAAAATGAAATCCTAAAAAAGGCTACGGCGCTCTTAATGTCGGACGCACTCAACGGTTCACGGTAGTCGACAGGCTGAGAGCGCGATATCCGGTCGCTGTGTTGTGCCAGACTTTTGAAGTCCATCGCAGCAGCTACAGGCACTGGCAGACTTCGGGCAGTGAGCCCGATGGTGAGCGAGTAGCTAAGCGCAGCCAGGTCATGGAAGCCTGGAACGCCAGCGGCGGCTCTGCCGGCGCTCGAAGCATCGCGACTATCGTCACCAGGAACTCGGGTGTCAAAATGGGCCGCTGGCTGGCCGGTAAGCTGATGAAAGAGCTGGATATCGCCAGCTGCCAGGTACCGGCCCACAAATACAAACGCGGCGGCAACGAACACGTTGAGATACCAAACTTTCTCGACCGCCAGTTCGCGGTCACCGCGCCGGACCAGGTCTGGTGCGGTGATGTGACCTACATCTGGACGGGTAAATGCTGGGCTTATCTGGCGGTGGTGCTGGACCTGTTCGCCCGTAAACCGGTGGGCTGGGCGATGTCGACGTCGCCGGACTCGGCACTGACGGTCAAAGCGTTGCAGATGGCCTGGGAGCTGCGCGGTCGTCCCGTGGGCGTGATGTTCCACAGTGACCAGGGCAGTCACTATACCAGTCGCCAGTACCGGCAGGCGCTGTGGCGCTGCCAGATAAAGCAGAGCATGAGTCGTCGGGGTAACTGTTGGGATAACGCACCAATGGAGCGGTTCTTCCGGAGCCTGAAGACCGAATGGGTACCGACGAAGGGCTACAACAGCTTCAACGAGGCTCAACGCGCGATAATCTGCTATATCACGGGCTATTACAGCGCTGTGCGGCCTCACTGGTACAACGGCGGCTTGACGCCAAATGAATCGGAGCGACTGTACTACATACAGTCTAATGCAGTGGCCAGTATTAGTTGACCACTACATCCACAGGCGCTCTGGCCGAATCTATCAATGCTGAACATTTAAAAAACAAAGCAGGGCAGAAGGCTGAGCAGGCCACCAATCGTGCTGAAGAAACGACTCACAAGGCAAAAAACCGGCTTGAGGAGAAACAACTTCAGGCTGAAAACCGGCTCAAAAACGGCGGAGAAGCAACCGCGACAGATAAGGTAAAGGAAAACTCACAGAAAGCCTGGAACCGGACCAAGGAAACCACAGAAAAAGGCTGGAATAAAACAAAAGAAGCCGCTCAACAGGCGGGTGACGCGGTAAGCGAAAAAGTAGGCCATTAACTCGATTCCCCGGCCTGTCCGGGGATACCGGATTAAACTTCGCGTTAACCTCTCTGGACTGCGATTTAAAAAACACGGCAGAGCCATTGCTCGCCGGTCAGTGATGAAGCACAGTGGCAAAGAAGCCCTGTCGGACAAAACAGAAGGACGCCGTTATGAGAAAAATGAATGATCCGCAGCGGGGCCCCTCCCGTGGCCTGATAGACACTATTCGCCGCGTATTTACCGCCCTTACCGGAACGCTGCATACCCGCCTGGAGCTTGTAGCCGTTGAGCTGGAAGAAGAGAAAAGCCGCATTACCCATCTCCTGATAATGGTGGGGCTGGCCCTTCTTTTCACTGCGTTTGGTATTATATCCCTTCTGGTGTTTATTCTGTTGTTAGCCTCACCGGAACATCGCCTCATGGTACTGGGGGGGGCTTCCGCTGTGTTTATTGTTCTCGCATTAGCTTCGAGCATTTTCATCAGACAAATAATTTCCCGTAGCAGTATATTGCCAGAGACCCGCAGACAACTCAGTAAGGATTTGAGCATTCTTAAGGGGGATGAAGCATGAATGTCAGGGAACTCAGGGAAAACCGTAAACAACAACTATTGCAACAAATAGCACAACAGCGACAGACATTGAGCCTGTTAAAGAGTGATTGGCTAAGACTGTCGGAACCCGTTGATCGCGGCTGGCAGGCATTATACCGTTGCCGGGCTTTTATCGTTCCCGGTATCGGGATAGCCGCCCTGTATGCGCTCAAATCTAAACCACGTCGTCTGATCATATGGCCACGCAGAGCTGTGGCCGCATGGGGGGCAATGAAATTTATTCGTCAACGGATCCGCCTGTTCAGATAACAAGACAAGAGGCTGGTTTAGGTTCTCGCGCTCCATGATTGAACCACCGCCCCTAGTCTGTTTCAGCCTTCGAAAAATCTGGGGTTCCCATGTAGAACCCCCTTATTATCGCCTTCAGCCAGCTGCCTACGCTTTCGCATTATTTGCCAAACGCCCGTTCACGAGTTTCCAACTCCTCATCGCTGGCCAGTAACCCGTCCACTGAGACATCCCTGTCTTTCCAGGCCAACAATGACCTGATGTCGTCAGAGCGTCGTTGACGATGCGCTTTGAGCATGTTGCGCCGCCGGGCGTTGTCGGCCATTGCCTTGCGCGCCAGTTCGCCGCGCGCCTTCAACATGGCCAGGTACAGCCGGTATTCCTGTTTATCCATGGCATGATTTCCTTATTGGGGGTGGATGGGTCGTGCCAATTTGATATTGGGAGTAGTCGTCTCATCCGGGGCGTATTGACGTTTAGGATGAGATCGACTTTCCAGAGTTTGCACGAACCATATTAACCTCATCATTTTTCAATTACAGCAGGATCTGAGCTATATCCAGAAGCCTTTTCAGCATCCCTTACCTGCTCCCACAAAGATTTATTAGGGGTTTCAGGACAACCTACAAGAACTAACGTAAAAATAAACATCAGCGTAAATCGTAAAATTGCCAGGCTGTATTTACTCACCAGCTTTCCTTAATTGATTAAAAGAACAAAGCACGCTCCAAACCTATTCCATTAAAGTTAGTTACATCTTTTTATATGAGAATCCCTCTATAAAAAGTAGTTTCTTAGACTGCATCTTGATGGTTGGGTGGTGGGTGTAACATTTAAATAACTATAGATACCAATCAATTCTGTTGATTAATGAAGACCCTTGTAACAAGGGTCTTCATTAAAAAATAACACTGTTACTTAACTAATTTATTTTACTTCTATCCTCTTGACTTCATTATGGGATCTCTGAAATTTCTTTCACTTCAGACTGGTTAATTTGCTGTTTGACGCCATTAGCATCGGTGTAGCCTACCAAGCCTGCGCTGGTTTGGGCCGGTTTAACTTTACTGACTATAGTACGGCCGTCATGTGTATAGATGGCATAACTTGAACGTGTGCATCCCGATAGGGCCATGATGGAAAAAATGACGGTCGCAGCGTACATTAGCGATTTTCTCATAAGTCTCTCCTTAACTGCATGAACATAGCTAAAATTGCACTCAATCTGATTAGGGCACTTGGTAACGCTAAACCAGCCTATCAGCTTCGAATATGACGGGCATTCGTCTTTACGCCCCACAATCCGGCCAACGCACTGATGATTGCACCAAGAAGCAAGGCAAAGAATGACCACAGAGCCGCACGCGCCAATGCATCTGCAGCTGCGGCAGCCTGCTCACGGGCTTCCTGTTTAAGCTCGGCATACTTTTGCTTCGCCTCATTAATTTTCGCTTCTGCTTCATCGAGACGTTGCTTAACGATTTGAGCTGTTTTTTCTTTAGTATCGATCAAGTTAGTGACTGTTTTATCAACCTCTGCAGGAGTCATGTCGGTGTTTTCACTCAGCGCTTTTTTCAATGAGTCCTGGTTGACATCCTGAGTAATTGCATCCGCACGCTTTTTCAGCTTACTAATCAGTTTCTGTATGATAGCGTCATTGCTATCAGGCTGGTTGAAGAAAGCCTTAATCGCATCACTCAAATCCGCTTTAGCACCATCAAGCTGCTGCTGCATAAATTCTGGCTGCAACGAAGGTATATCGCTCTTTTTCAATGCTGCTACCACATCCGATTTTAGGTTTTCCGGCTCAAGTTTTGTGTCGATGTCCAGCTGGTCAAAGAGATTTTTTCCCACATTTGCCACTCCGGAAGCACCGTTTCCAAGCGCAGAGCCTGCACCTGAAAGCAGGCTACCTGAGGTAGAAGCTATGGCGCCGAGCGCATTACCAGTCATCTTAACGGCTGAGCCAACCAACAGGGTTCCCAGAACTGCAGCAACAATGAGCGCTGTAGCCCACACCAGGAAGCCATGAATGAGACCATCATTTGCTGCCAGACGACCGGCGACGAAAGCGCCGATGGCAAGACTGACAATAATCGAGATTGCAGACCAGACGGCAACGGTGGTTCCCGCTCCATTTACCGGATCGTCCGAAGCCGGGTCAACAATGGAAAGCCCAAGACTTGTACCCAGCGTTGACAACAGTAATGACACGGCCAATACAGTGATAACACCGCCTATTACGCTACCCCATGATTATTTTTTTTTCAACAACCATCCCATTTTCCATTTTCATTTACGATCCTTTTCATGTTGTTAACATTGTGTAAAGTTTGCTGAAAGAGATGCCACAGTCTCAATCGAGCCATAACAAACATAGCAATAATAATCAGTTATGCCAAATCTATGGAGGAAAAATTATTACTTTAAATGCTATAACAATGAATAGTGCTTAAAGAGAGAATTTAACCTCGCCGTTATTTAATATAAAACTTAATTTTCCATTCCAAAATTCCGCAAGAAAAACCGCGTGAGGATCTATACCAGCGTCCTTTAATTTACAGGCAAGCCATGCTTCATCTTTCTCTATCGAACTGAGTTCAGCAATCCTGGCCTTACCATCTTTCATTACGATAACTGAAGGCATCTTGGCGCCATCGCATACAACCGTTATTTGACCATTTGGCTCTATCTGCGCATAAGTGACTTCCTGGAAGGATGGGATCCCTTGCGCATGAAGTTGAGAGGAGACATTCAATATATCAATTTTATTTCTTTTACTCGAAATGGCATCAATAAGAAAGCGACCCTCTTTGATGATCGGTATTGGCTGACCTATAGTAACAGTGCGAAAAAAGTGTATGCGCTTACTTAATGCATTCAATAACGAGATGAGAAATACGCCGATAAAGAGTACCAGTACATATTGATGCATAGGTATTGAATCGCTATAGATCACACCACCAATAATTCCACCCAGCACGAAATTGCCGATGAAGTCTACGGGGGTCATCTGGGAAAGCTGAGTTTTACCCGATAGATTTAGATGAGTAATTACAATAACAAAACCTATCATAAACTTAATAAGTGTATAACCATAGTATTCCATAACGACAATCCTGTTGATCCTCATTGGTAGGGCTCCCTTAAATGAGAGCCCAAGTTAGTACTACTTTAGCCAGCAATTTCCTGTGCTACGCTTTCTCTGGACCAAATACGATGTCCTTTCATAGCATTACAAAATGCCTCAGCCAAATCCGCAGCCTTATCCCCCACGATAATACCTTCATCTGGTTTGGGCAACGGCAATGCATCATATAGCTTAAACGCTTTGCCTTGCAGCCCTATCGCTTTCAGATGTTTAAATGCTTGGATCACGTAATGTTTGGCGTTGCCGTTTTTCATCAAGGAGTCAATGCTGCCTTCTCCTTCCGGTATGATAACGGCATCCACCATCACAGATGGATTGCCTTCTATGGTACCGTCGACCTCTATTTCATTACCTTGCAGAGAAGTTATTCTACCTAAGTGCGGAGCAAAAACCTTTCCATGAATACCATGTTTTTTAAGGGTTTTCATAATATTATCAATAGATTCCCCACAAACACCATCGGCAGCAAGAATAGCCACTTGGCGTGATTTGAGTATCTGATGATGCCCATCGTACATACTTAATGAACGATCTTTAGATATCCCGTTGACGGGGCCAGGTAATGGATGCTTCAATTGTTCTTGGCTCAATCTTATCCCAAGATTATCTGCGACAGATTGGGCCAACTGGTGATCAATATAGGTAAGCTGATCAACCACACGTTCACGTATCCAAGGGCGCATAACCTTACCCAATTCGAAACTGAACCCTCCGACAATATGATTTTGTTCCACTTTGGTTTGGCTTAGCCAAAATAGACGTGGCTGAGAATAGAAGTCAACAAAAGTGCTACTCCTTCTGCGGGTCTTTTCACCATTTATTGGTTGCGGGTAGGTTGCAAACCCGCCCTTTGCCGGGGGGGTTTCTCTTGGCCAATTGTTATTTATAGAGTTAGGCTCGTAATTGGCTGTTCCAGAAATGCTCATACGATGCATCCCATCACGCTGATGGTTGTGGAAAGGACAAATTGGTTTATTAATAGGAAGTTCGTGGAAATTTACTCCTCCCAATCGGCTGATTTGGGTATCAATGTAAGAGAAGAGTCGCCCCTGAAGTAGTGGGTCATCAGAGAAGTCTATACCTGGAACGATGTTACCAGGACAGAATGCTACCTGTTCGGTTTCACTAAAGTAATTGTCCGGATTGCGATTCAATACCATTTTTCCAACGAGATGAACGGGAACCAAAGACTCTGGGATCAACTTAGTTGGATCAAGTATATCAAAATCGAATTTATATTCATCTTCCTCTGGAATTATCTGCAACCCGAGTTCATATTCAGGATAGTCACCCGCTTCAATGGACTCCCACAACTCACGGCGATGAAAATCTGGATCGCGGCCTGTCAGCAATTGAGCTTCATCCCATATTAGAGAGGAGACGCCGTATACAGGCTTCCAATGGAAACGTATAAAGTGGCATTGGCCTTCAGCATTGATCATTTTATAGGTATGGATGCCGAATCCCTCCATCATACGGTAGCTACGGGGAATGCCGCGATCTGACATTGCCCACATAACATTATGCAGTGTCTCTGGCTGCAGTGAGATATAATCCCAAAAAGTATCATGCGCGCTTTGACCCTGCGGTATTTCATTATGAGGCTCTGGCTTCACCGCATGGACAAAGTCCGGGAACTTAATCGCATCCTGAATGAAAAATACGGGCGTATTATTACCTACGAGATCAAAATTGCCTTCTTTAGTATAGAATTTTGTTGCCCAGCCTCGAATATCTCTTACCGTATCAGCAGAGCCTCGGGAGCCCTGGACGGTAGAAAAACGCACAAAGACAGGTGTTTTAACACTGGGATCCTGAAGGAATTCGGCAGTGGTATAGGAGGCTAGCGATTCATAGACCTGAAAATAACCATGTGCACCCGCACCTCGTGCGTGGACTACCCTTTCGGGAATGCGCTCATGATCAAAATGTGTGATCTTTTCTCGCAGAATAAAGTCTTCAAGCAAGGTTGAACCGCGAGTTCCTGACTTTAGTGAATTCTGATTATCGGAAATCTTCACGCCCTGATTCGTGCGCAGCGACTCTCCCTGAGGATCAGACCGAAATTTATCTAACTGTTTGAGCTTCTCGTTTCTATTCTTAGGTGTCTTATCAGAACCCGGCATCATGGGTTCCGCTCCCGGGGGACTTATACTCGTAAGGGGTTTAATTACCTTCTCGACGGGTGCAGTATCTTCATAGTGTGGTTCAACTGTAGAGATTGTCTTATCATTACTTCCGTTAGAAGTAAAATCAGTTTTGTTTTTCTTCATCACAAAAACCTCCATTCAAATAAAAACAATTAGTTAGGATAAGCCAAGCATTAACCACACCTACAGCATAGTTAATACATTATGGACTTGGTAGTTTTTTACGCATCATACAACGCAACGAAAGCAAAAAATTAACGTAAAATTAACATTAATTTAAAAGGTTTTATTTTTAAATATTCTACGGAGGTTATGGTCAGAGCTTAAGGTTTCAGAAATAAGGTGGCGTTACGCAAAAATGCCGCATCATATATTCCATAAATCGAGATCTATTGACTTAAGTAAAAATTGCAGGCAGGTAAAGAGAGGCTTTTAGAAGATTGGCGTAGCAGGCGCGCATATCAGTTATAACCTTAATGGCCAACCGATTGAATTGTTAGTATCAAAAGTATCGAACCATATATTGGTGCTAAATAGTGAGCTGCTGACCGAATGTGCGGCAACTGCCCCATGAAAAAAAATCCAACGCCCCATGATGCCACTTTCCGGCAATTTCTGACGCAACCCGAGATTGCCCGCGACTTCATGGACATCCATCTGCCGGCTGAACTGCGGGCCATCTGTGACCTCAGCACGCTGAAGCTGGAGTCCGGCTCCTTTGTCGAAGATGACCTGCGCCAGTATTTCAGCGACGTGCTCTACAGCCTGAAAACCATCGACGGCGCTGACGGTTACGTGCACGTGCTTATCGAGCACCAGTCCAGCCCGGATAAGCACATGGCGTTTCGCCTCATTCGCTATGCCGTCGCCGCCATGCAGCGTCACCTCGACGCCGGCCACAAAAAGCTGCCGCTGGTCATTCCGGTACTGTTCTACACCGGCAAACGCAGCCCGTACCCTTACTCGACCAACTGGCTGCAGGAGTTTGATGATCCGGCGTTGGCCGGGAAACTGTACACCGGCGATTTTCCGCTGGTTGATGTGACCGTCATTCCCGACGAAGAGATTATGGGTCACCGCAGCATGGCCGCTCTGACCCTACTGCAGAAACATATTCGCCAGCGCGACCTGGCCGAACTGACCGACAGACTGTCCGCCATTCTGCTGGCCGGCTATCTCTCTTCGCCACAGATGATTTCGCTGATACACTATATTATCCAGGCCGGTGAATCGGCGAATGCAGAGGCATTTGTCCGCGAACTGGCCCAGCGAGTACCGCAACATGAGGACGAACTGATGACCATCGCACAACAGCTTGAACAAAAAGGTATCGAGAAGGGTATCGAGCAAGGTATCCAGAAGGGTATCGAACAGGGTATCCAGAAAGGTATCCAGTTGGGTGAACAGCGCGGTATTGAAAAAGGTGAGCGTGAAGCCTCACTGAAAATCGCCCGCACCATGCTGGCCAATGGCCTCGATCGCGACGCGGTGATGAAGATGACCGGGCTGACCGCTGACGACCTGGCCCAAATTCGCCACTAATCTTTCGCGTCGACGGGCAGGGCAGCCATTGTCAGATAAAACCGCATCCGTTTCCCCGGAAAACACCACCTCAGCGCTCAGCCATCTGGCGTTCTGCGCCCTCGCGGCGCTGGGGCTGGCGCGCCAGGACGGTATCGCCGGCACGCCCTATGCCGAAAACCTGTTCCTGATCCGCTGGCTGGCCACCGCCCAAAAGCAAAAACGCTTCCCCAGGAGCGTCGCGATTGACATCCAGTGGTTACTCGACCGCGGCCGCAAGCACGGCCCGGCCGGCAAA